>JALYOB010000558.1 GCA_030857085.1 Acidobacteriota bacterium
GTGTGTTGTGTTCGCACGAGTGTCGCGGAGGCTTGGCCTGCAAGACGGGTCCAGGGGCGTGCCCCTGGGCGCCGGAGGCCCTTCGTCGTGTCCATGCTATCCGCGACGAATGCGCGCGAGCAGCGACCGCACATCGCCCGCCGGCTCGTAGCGCAGGTCGTCCAGTTTCACAGTGATTGGCGCCTCGATCGACACCGTCGCCAGGCGCTTCGACAAGCCCGCCATTTCCACATGTTCGGTCAGTTTGGCGGCCATGGTGAGATCGCTGCGTTTGCGGCTCTGGCGCATGGTGGCTACGTTCTCGTAAATGCCTTCGAGCGAGCCGTAGCGGCGCAGGAGGTCGGCGGCGGTTTTGGGGCCGATGCCGCGGACGCCGGGGATGTTGTCGACGCTGTCGCCCGCCAAGGCGAGAAAGTCGGTCATCTGGTCGGGGCGCACGCCGAATTTTTCTTCCACGGCAGCGGCGTCGAAGCGCAGCTTGCGCGCGGGATCGACCACAATCACGCGGTCATTCACCAGCTGGGTCATGTCTTTGTCGCTGGTCACGATGACGTACTCCGCGCGTGAGGCGCGGGTCTGATGCATCACCGTCGCGATCAGGTCGTCGGCCTCATACCGTTCGTCGATGAATGTGGCCATCCCCAGCGATTGAGTGATGGCGACGGCGAGATCGACCTGCGCGTCGAGCTCCGGCGGCGAAGCGTCGCGTTGTGCTTTGTACGGCGGGTATTCGTCATTGCGGAAGCTCTGATTGAAGTGGCGATCGAATGCGATGCCGATGTGGGTCGGCTTCTCCTCTTCCACGTATTTCGAGAGGAATTGCGCGAATCCATAGACGGCGTTCACCGGCTTGCCGTCGCTGCCGGTGATCGTGCGCGGCAGTGAAAAGAACGCGCGGAACAGATACGGGCTGGCGTCGACGAGATGAACGCGCGTCATGCGCCTTTCACACCGCGGCAGCAGCAGTCGACGCAGCCATGTTCCGCGCATGTGCCGCAGCTCTGCACGATGCGGCGCTTGAGCGCTTCGCGTGCGCGGAACAGGCGCACCGCGGCCGCGTTCGCGGTCATCTGCTGTTCGGCCGCGTATTCGCGCACCGTCACTTCGTCGAGCTCCACGCGCTGAATCGCGCTCGCGTATTCGGGCTTGAGCGTCGGCAGCAATGCGGTGACGCACGAGCAGACGGCGTCCATCAGTTCCTGATCGGCCGGAACCGCTTCGGTCGATTCGGCCGCGACCTGTTCGAGCGCGCGCGTCTCGCTGCCGCGGCGGCGATAGTGATCGACGATCGCATTGCGCAGCGCGCGATAGAACCACGCCTTCGCCGACTCCGCCTCGCGCAGCGACTTCGAGTCGAGGCCGCGGACGAATGCTTCCTGGAGGATGTCTTCCGCCACTTCGCGCGACTCGACGCGCTTCTCGAGAAACGCGAGGAACTGGCGATGATTGGCAACGAGTGTCTCCACGACGTCGTACGACGTCATGGCCGCGGGCTCGCTCTGCATCATTTCAGTCATGAGAATTCGTGAATTGCGTCAGGCGCTCGGCGAGAGCGCCTGACGCGGTTCGGATCAGCAACCGCAGCTGCTGCCGCACTGGCATTCGCTACCGCAGCAACAACTACCGCGATCGAGCTCGTTCATGGTGCATCTCCTTTCACCCACGGAGACGCACGGCCTTCGAAAACATTACACCCCGAGGTGCTCGATTTCCGAAATTTCTTCGGCGGTCAGTTCGAAGTCGTCGATGGCGAGGTCCTCGCGCATGTGCGAAGGATCGGTCGTGCCGGTGAGCGGCAGCATTCCCACCTGACGGGCAAAGCGGAACACGACCTGCGCGGGCGTTTTGCCGCTGCGGGCGACGATGCGGCGGAAGCGGGGCGACATGAGCTCGCGCGCGTTCGCGGTGAGGAGTGAGAAGCCCTGATAGATGATGCCGTTCGTGCGGCAGAACGCGCGCACTTCGGCGTCCCACTGCATGCGCGCGAAGCAGCGGTTCTGCACGAACGTCGGACGCACGGACGCGAGCTCGCAGAGCGCTTCGAGCTGGTCGATGGCCACGTTGCTCACGCCGAGGTAGCGGGTCTTGCCTGTTTGCTGCAGCTGTTCCATCGCGCGCCACACTTCCACGTCGACGGCGCCGAGACCGCGGCGGCGCGAGGGGCCGTGCAGCACGTACGAATCGAGCGTATCGACGTGAAGGTGTTCGAGCGAGCTGGCGAACGACTGCTCGACCTGCGTCGTCGCGTTCGCGTTCGGATCGTACGGAAGGCGGTGATCCTGACCGTCGCGATAGGTGAACTTCGTCTGCAGAAAGAGCTCGTCGCGCTCGACGAGCCCTTCTGCGATCGCGCTCTGAATCGCGGCGCCGGCGCCCGCCTCGAAGTAGTGCTTGCGCTGATTGGCGGTGTCGATGCCGCGGAAACCGGCTTCGAGCGCGAGGCGCGTCAGGCGCTCGGTCTCGTCTTCTTTCCACGCGGTGCCGTAGAGGAACGGCGGGATCTCAGCCACGCGCTGGTTTTCCGCTGAGCGAGCTCGGAGCGTCCAGGTGTGCGCCGTCATCGACGCCGACGCCGAGGCGGTCGACGAGCTCGCCGCCGAGCCAGCCGGTGACGAGTGAGAGCCCGACTGCGACGCCCGACAGCACGACGGCAGCAATCGGCGGCGTTGCGGGATCGGGGCGGCGGAGGAACCAGCCGGCGATGAACAGCGCGACGACCATCACGTTCCCGCCGCCGTGCCACATGCCGATCGCTTTCGCGCGCGTGCCGGCGGGAATGGCGAGCCAGTCGATGAGGCCGAAGACGGCGGCGGCGAGGCCGCCGATGACGCCGGCCAGAATCATCCAGAAGGCGACGATCGCGAGCTGCGCGTTTCCGAAGACGTAGTACGCGATGTCGAAAAAGAACGACGTCGCGAGCAGGCCGAGCGGAAACGGGATGAGCATCTGATGGATCGGGTGCCCGAGGATTTTCGCGCGCGCTTCCATGTCCCTATCTTCCCATCGCGGCGGCGAGAAGTGTCACAAAAGATGCGACGGCGACGATGGCGTGGACGACGATCATCGGGATCGGAAGAGGTTTGTTGCGGACGTGGAAGGAGAAGATGAAGAAGCCGCCGAGCGCCGCGACGACGAAGCCGCCTAACGCGATGCGCTGCGTGCTGGTGCCGGATGCGCCGAGGGCAAGGATGAGGAGCAGGACGAGAGCGGTGGCTGCGACCGCGCCATGAACGAGCGCGAGCCCCATTGGCGGGATGGGCGTGCCGCGGAAGCGAATGATGGCGAGCGTGAGACCGCCGACGGCGGCGATGGCAAACAGGACGATGGTGGCCGTGAGCATTGAGTGTCCTCCTTGTCTGATTGGAGAGGGAGGAAAGGGAGAGGTGACAGGGGCGCGCGCGACTGCGT
>JALYOB010000131.1 GCA_030857085.1 Acidobacteriota bacterium
GTGCAGCGTGAACGGCACATCTCCCTGAAAATCGGCGCGGAAGAGGAGTTGCCGGCACACCTCGCTGTTCGCGTTGATGGTGCCGAGGTCGAGCTCCACCGGGGGGCCGCCGTAGCGGAAAGAGCCCGAGACCTCGACCATCGTTTCGATCGTTCGGTCGACGAGCGGACTGCGGATGCGCAGCCGCACCGGCACCTTTCCGGAACCACGGAAAACCGCCGTTCCGCTGAACCGTCCATCGTGCGCCGCCGCATCGGGAATCGCGCCGCTGTCGCTCAGCGCGATCTTCTGTCCCTGCACTTCGGCCGTCACGGTCAGGTCGCGCAGGATCTCGGGATCGGAGAGCAGTTCCTGCTCGCGTCCCGCATGGATGCCGGCGACGAGCCGCACCTTCGTGCCCGACAGCGCGCGCTGCGGCTCGAGCAGCACGGGAGCGAGCGCCGACCGCTGCACGACCGCGTACGCAACGCCGGCACCGCCGCCCGATGCGCGCACCGTCCAGCGTCCCGCCGCCGGCCGTTCGACATACGCGACTTTGTACGCGCCGGCACCGGGCCACCGGTCAGCCGCATAGTCGGCGCGCAGCGTCTGCGACGCGCCGTCCACGAAGACGTCGCCGAGCGTGTCGTCGCCATAGACGACGATCCACGCCTCTTCGACGTTCGGCTTCATCTCGAACGTCGGCTGCGCGGCGACGACGTTGTCGATCTCGTACGGCGCCTGCACGATCCGTCGGAACGCACCGGCGAACGCCTTCATCATCTCGGCGGGCGTGGAGACGCGCCGCGGCGCAAGACCCGCCGCGCTTGCGAGCGCCGGATCGCCCTCGCCGAACACGAACGCCTCGACCGCCACGCCACCGGCGGTGAGACTGCCGATCGCGCGTCGCAATACGTCCGGACTGTCCGACCTGCCGTCGGACAGCCAGATCACCGTGCGCGGAACGTCGCGCGGCCGCGTCGCGTCTTTGCGGTGCTCGAGAAACACCCCCTCGGCCGCACGGAACGCGAGGAAAAACATGCTGTTGTTAATGCGCTGCTCGAGGTGTCCCGCCAGCGCTTGTTTGTAGCCCGCATCGCCGCGCGCCGGCCGCACGAGTGCGCCGAGACGCCGGTCGCGCGCGGCCGCTTCCCAGTCGATTGCGGGCTCGACGCGCTCGCACATCTCCGCCGGATCTTCCGAACAGGGAATGCGCTCGCCGGTCTGACGGCTCGGCAGCACGTCGCCGTCCGCCATCGCATCGAGCAGCCGCACCACGGCCAGGTCGCCCGGGACGATGTCGGCGAGGAGCTTCGTCACGAGCAACGACGCCCGCTCGGGATCCATCCCGATCTGACGCATGCTCGTCGACGTGTCGACGAGCACGACCACGTCGGCGACGGCCTTGCGATCCTGCTGCGCGGACGCACCAGCGGCGAGGCCGGCAAGCAGCATGGAGACGAGAACGCGGCGAGCTCCCGGTGACCAGCGAGATTTCATGGGCTTCGGTCACAGGAGACAATCGAGCCCCCGATTCGTGGTCACCACGCCGGCGGCAGCCGCGCGTCCCCGGAATCATGCTGCGTCCATTTTTTCTGCTGTTCGTTCTCTCCACAGGCCCGCTGCTCGCGGCGGGGACCGATGCGCGTGCCGAGGCGTTGCGGCTCGAGCGTCACGCCTCTGCGCTTGCCGGCGAAAACCGCGCGGACGAAGCGTTGCGCGAATTTGCGGCTGCGTTGGTGCTCGCGCAACAAGCGGGCGACTCCCAGCTTCAGGCTTCGATCCTCACCAAAACCGGCTCGGCGCAGCTCTTCCTCGGCGATCACGGCGGTGCCGCGACCTCGCTCGAAGCGGCGCTCGCGCTGTACGCAAAGATCGATGCGTCAGAGGACGAAGGCCTTGCGTGGGCGCGCCTCGCACAGGCGTACGTCGCCATGGGCGCGTACGACGCGGCCGGTGACGCACTGCAGAAGGCGCGGGCGCTCGGACAGACGACAGACGATCCTGCAGCGAAGGCACTCGCGGACGCGTTCGAAGCGATGAAGATCGCGACCGACGACGGTCCCTCGACCGCGTTCCTCTGGTCGTTCGACGCGGAGCTCGACCTCCTGGCCGGAGGGCGGTTGATGTTCGATCAATTCTGGCCGCTCCTGAACGACCTGCTGACGATCGCGACGGACCCGCAGTTCGTCGCATCGTCGTCGGGTCAACGGATCGACTCATCGGTGCCGATGATGACGAGCATGCTCGCGCTGCTCGAAGGACGTGACCTGTTCGCGAAGGGAAAAATCACCGAGGCGCGAGCGCGGTGGATGGGCGCTGTCGAAGGCGTCGTGAACAATGACATCCGCAGCGGTCTGTTTGCCTGCATCGGCGCGACGTATCTGAAGGAAGGCAACTCCGCGGAGGCGATTCGCTGGTTCCGGAGCGCCGCCGATGCGACGGAAAACGCGCTGCCCGCGGTGCGTGCGCCCGAGCTCCTCACGAGCTATCTCGGCAGCGAGCGGCGCTGGTATCACGACATCACCATCGAGACGCTGCTGCGGAGCGGCCGCGCGGACGAGGCATTCGATTACAGCGAACGCGCCCGTGCGCGTGCGTTTCTGCAGGTCGCCGGCAATGCGCGCGTTGGATTTCACGACGCGCCGCAGCCGCTCGTGGACGAGGCTGAGAAACTGCGCGCGCGGATCGCTCAATTGCAGCGACGCGGCCGCGCGGCGCAGAACGAGTTGCGCGCGACGCGCCGCACGTACGAGAACCTTCTCCTCCGTCTGCGCACGGCGGCTCCGGAGTACGCGTCGCTGACGACCGTCCAGCCGGTGACGATCGCCGAGGTGCGGAAAGAGCTGCCGCGCGGCACGACGCTCATCAGCTATTTCGTGTCGACGTACGGCGTGCGCGCCTGGATCATCGATGGGGAGACCACGCATTCCGTAGCGCTGCCGATCGATCGCGCGGCGCTCGACCGCGTCCTCTGCTGGGCCGACGGTCTGCGCCCGGGCGGCCGCACGCGGGGCATGGAGACGGCCTCCGGCGACTGCGCGCGGCGAGGCTCGGCCGAGGAAAGTTACGAGCTGCTTTTCTGCCCGCTGCGCGAGTACGTACGGAACGAGCGCATCATCATCGTGCCGCACGGCGAGCTGCACTACGTTCCGTTCGCCGCATTGCGCGATCGCGACACCGGACGCTATCTGGTCGAGGACCACACCATCACCCTCAGCCCGAGCGCCAGCGCGATTCGCTTTCTGCGCGCGAAGGAGTCGCCGGTCGGCGGCCGTGCGCTCGTTCTCGGAAATCCGTGGACGGCGCTCGGCCCGCTGCCGGGCAGCGAGCGCGAGGCGGCGGCGGTGGCGCGCGCCTTTCGAACGACGGCGAAGACCGGCTCGGCCGCCACTGAAGATGCGCTTCATGCGTTGCACGGAAAGGTCGACCTGCTGCACCTCGCGGCGCACGGCGTCTACGACTGCGAGCATCCGCTCTTCGCCGGACTGACGCGCGCAATGCTCTACGCCGGAAGCGCAGGCGTGATCTCGACGCTGTGGAGCATCGACGACGACGCATCGGCGCGGCTGATGGAAGTCTTCTACGCGCGGCTGCGCGCCGGCGACTTTGCGGCCGATGCGCTGCGCGCTGCGCAACGCGCAATGCTGACGAGCGAGGCGTACCGCGATCCGCAGTTCTGGGCCGCGTTCACGATCAGCGGCGATCCGCAAACAAAGTGGAGCGCGCCGTCAGATCGACGACCGCCGACTCCGTGAGGCCGAGCAGTCAGCGAACGACATCACCGCCGGCGCAAGGCGGCGACGCAGGACGCCAGCGTGGCCGCAGCGATCAGGAGGAACAAGAGGTGCGCGTGGAACGGAGTCGCGATCGTTGCAGCCGCGACGACTTCGTCGCGGACGCGGCGACCTGGCGCGGCGGCCGGCACTGCGCGTCGTTCCGCGGCCTCGACGGCGAAGCCGGACCAGCGGTCCTCGAAGATGCGCACCGGCTGCCCGGCGCTGTCGCTCGTCGTGACGAACACCTCCGTCCAGTAACGTCCTGTGACGCTGCACTCCGTCGCCTTCATCGTCTCGTAGAGCGATTGCGGTCCGGCGGCGCGTTTCATCGGCAGTACCCTCCGGCCGCCGTCGGGCAGCGAAAGCGACACGTCGACCGTCAGCGGATAGCCGGCGAGCTCGCGCAGTGCCGTGCCGTCGCTGTCGCGCAGCGCGTAGCCGATCGTGACGAAGTCGTTCTGTCTCACCGGTGGCGTCATCACCGGCTCGATGAGGACGCCGCGCGGAAAGAACTCCTGCGAGAGCACGGTCACGCGCGTCGACAGATCGAACGTGCCGATCTTCCACGCGCCGGCTGCCGGACGACGCACCACGACGGTCGACAGCACATCGCCCGCGTGCACTTCCTCCACGCCCGGTGAATGGGCGTCGAGCGGCGTCGCGGTTCCCGGCGGAATGAGTGGCAGCGCACCGGATGCCGCGTGAACGATGTCAAAGACGACCAGCTCGAGGTACGGCGGCAGAATCAGCGTGCGCGAAGCGCCGTCGAGATCGTGCTGCGTGCTGCGCGTTCCGGTGAGGCCGGCCACGACGCGATGCAGTGCGGCGAGTACCTCGGCGCGGTCGCTCTGCACGCGGTGCACGCGGTCTCGCGACAGCTTCTCCCACTCCGGAGCGCGATCGCCGCCGAACAACAGCACGTCGATCGTCACAGCGCCGGCAGGCGATGCGTCGACGATCCGCTGCAGTTTCGCGGCGGACCTGCCGCTCAGCACACCCGGCACCGAGGCGCGACCGTCCGTGATGAGCAGGATCGCCCGCCGGCGGCGTGCGTCTTCAGGCAACGCGCGGAATGCCTCGCGCGCCGCCTCGAACGGAGGAACGAAATTCGTGTGGCCGAGCGACCGCCACTCCTGCGCACCGATCCGTTCGCGCAGACGCTCGACCTTCGTCTCGTCGATGAGGGTGAGCGGCACGTCGGTCTGCGCATGCGAACCGAAGCTGACAATGCCGAAGCGGTGACGCAGTCCGGCGTGCCGCGCGCTGCGCGCCACCACATTGAGCGCCAGCGGCAGCGCATCCACCACCGCCGGGCCGCGCGACGACATGCTTCCGGAGCGGTCGACGAGCAGGAGCAGATCGAGACCCGGTCCCGCGGGATCGTCGCACCGGCCTTCCGTCGCGACGAACAGCAACGCGGTCAATGCGACACAACGATTCGTGAGTCTGCTCATCGAGCGTCATCCATGCGCGGCGACGACGGTCAGTGCGCGCGAGTCTGCGCGCGCCATCTCCCCTGCGGATTGCCGGAAAGCTGGAACGCCGCCCAGAACCGCGGATCGGCATACGGTGCGCGCTTCATCATCGCGATCTGCGCCTCGCGCAATGCGTCGGCTGCCGCGGCGCCGCCTAACAGCCGCGCGTAAAAGTCCTGCATCAGATCGGCCGATGCGTCGTCGTCGATGTCCCAGAGCGTCGAGATCGCGCCCGGCGTGCCGGCGTACAGCACCGCACGCGTCAGGCCGACGATTTCGTCCCCGCCGCTCCGCGCGCCGCGCGCCGTTCCGCACGCGGACAGCACCACCAGATTCACGCCGGAGAAATCGACGCTCGCGAGAATCTCGTGCAGATCGACGTTGCCGTCGTACTCCCCATGCGCGGCAAGCGCGATCCGGCTGAACAGCGGAGTGCGCGCGTCGTAGGTCGCATGCGCGCCGATGTGCACGAGGTCGTACTTGCCACCGAGGCCGTAGAGCAGATCCTCGGTTGCATCGGCGCCTGTTTTCGCAGTCGTGGCGAACGCCTTTGCGATCGCAGTCGCCTCGCGTTCGGCTCCAGGCAGCCGTCCCTTCGCCGCCTCCGGATCGCCGATGACCAGCGCGCCGCCGTTCACGGGCGTTTCCTTCGCGCGGAGGAATCGCAGCGCACTCGCGCTCGGGCTGTACACGATCGTGTAGTCCTCGAGCAGGTATCGATTGGTCGCGCCGTTGCGCAGTGCGGCGAACGGGATGTAATGCAACACGCCGTGCGGAATGAGAATCAGCCGCGCGCTGCCAACATGCTCCCGCAGCGGCGCAAACAGCAGCTCGTACGCCTCCTCCGCCGTCGCGGCATTCGCACAGTCGCCGCTCGCCGGTGTCATCGATCGCGCCGTTCCGCTTCCGCCGCCGAGTTGCGCGGCCCAGCAGACAGCGCGCTCGAGCTGCGCCCCGCTTGCAGCCAACGGCACGTACTTGAACTTGTCGCGCTGGATGATCCACGCGTGCACCACGTCGCGCTCGACGAAGAAGCTGATCGCCGCCGTATCGGCGGGCAGCTCGTGCTGCAGGTCGCCGAGGCGCATCGGCTCGACGGACGTCAGCGACGCGTACTCGGGATTCGAGACCTTCACCCGTTTCAAAAACGTCGCGTAGCGCTCGCGCGCCTGGCGGAGATCCTCGGCCACCTCGCGCGACTTGAATGCCGACTCACGCTCCCACTCAGCGATTCTCCTGCGCAGCGCCTCCGCCTCAGCCACCAGATCGGCCGAGGCGCCGCGGGCGGGCTGCAGCCGCGTGTTGCCGATCGATTGGAGAAAGGCGCGCGATCGCGCGCGCTCGGAGTAATCGAACGCCTCTTCGAATTTCCCCTGCCCGATCAGCATCTGGATGGCGATGTCGAAAAACCAGCGGCGCTGGCTGCCGAGATACGACGCCACCATCTCCTCGACCTTCACGTCCTCGATGGCCGCGCCGACCGCCTGCACCGCCTCCTGGAAGCGCGCCACCGCCTCGTCTTTCTTTCCCTGCTGCCAGTAGGACATCGCCACGGCCGCAAGGTACGGCGCACGCAGATCGCGGCTCGCGTTGCTCTCGACTGCCTTCAGCCACAACGCTCGCGCTCCCGCGATGTCGCCCTGCTGGAAAAGCTTCTTGCCGCGAAGAAGGTGAACCATCCCGGCGACATTCGGCAGTTGCGCGACGCTCGCACTCCGCGATTCGAGCTCCGCCTCGCCGGCAATGCCGGCCATCTCCCGAACGATCATGCGCAGGTCCTCCGGGATCATGAGATCGCCGGTCTCGGGAAGCTCCCACCATCTGCTGAAGGTGTCATGAACGTCGCGGAGGGAACGCTTGTCGGCGACCCAGTCGCCCATCGCCTCGACCGCGTTTGCGAGCTCGCCTGCAAGCGCGAAGTCGCTCTTCTTCGACAGCGCCCGCGTGTTCTCCAACGCCGTCTTCGCCGCATCCAGCGTGTCGAGTGAGATGTACACCTCGGCGAGCAGCAGCCACGTCGACGCCTCCGCTGCCTGCGCCTTCGTCTTCTGATACATCGCCACCGATTGCTCGAGCGTCGACGCCGCTTTACCGAGCTCACCGCGCGTGAAGTAGAGATTGCCCAGAGATGAGAGCAATGAAGCCTGCTGGTACACGTCGCCGATGGTCTCGGCAATCGCGAGCGCGTCGACAAACGCCGCTTCCGCCTCGGTGAAGCGGCTGCTGTTCACGAGCAATCCGCCGCGCGTGTCGAGGAGGTACGCCTCACGTTTCCAGTTCTTCGACGCGCGGACCATCGCGAGCGCCTTGTCGTTCCACGCCAGCGCTTCGTTCGTACATCCGCTCAGTTCCTCGATCTCGGAGAGATGCACGAGCATGCGCACGTTCAGCCACTCGTCGCGCGAGGCGATCATCGGCAGCGGCGTGATGGCCCGCATCGCGTTGCGGTAATGCGCACGCGCATCGTCGAATCGCCACTGGCGGCGCCGCAGGTTGCCGTAGTCGGCTTCGATCGCGCTATCGAACATGCCGCCGAACATCGCGGCCGAGGTGGCGGCCTGGCGCAGTTCGCGCTCGGCGTCATCGAGTTTGCCGAGGTCGATGAGGACGCGCGCGTAGCTCTCGCGAGCCATCGCGTCCGCGATCATCAACATGATCGGCTTCATGATCTCGGGATTGGCGAGGAGCGGTCCGAGCATGCTCGCGTCCATCCCGACCGCGGGTGCCATGACTTTGAATCCAGCGAGCGTGAACCGTGCAGCCGGCTGCGATGCCTCCTCGATTGCCTCCACCGCCTGCCGGTGCCGCTCGACCGCCGCGGCCGTTCTGCCGAGGTTCGTTTCGAGCTCCGCGAGCGCCATGAGGCCAATGAAAGCGGTCATGAAGTCGCCGGTCTCGCGCAGCTTCGCGATGCCGGCGTCGAGATGACCGCGGCCGTCATCGAGTTTTTCGTCCGCCACGTCGGCGAGGCCGAGCAGGAGGAGCGACACCCCCTCTCCGCCCGCATCGGATGCAGCGCGATACGCGGCCAGCGCTTTCTCGATCGCCGGCCGCGCCTGACGATGGCGGCCGTTGAACACCTCCATCGCCACCCCGGCCAGCGGTTCTTTCGACGCCGGCTGGGACTCCGCCGTGGCCGTGAACAGCAACAGCGCGAGCGCGAGCATCACTCTCATTGGGGCACCTCGCTGGCCGGCGGAATCGAACGAATCGGCAGCCGGTCGACCGACCACGTCGGCGGCGTTTCGACGCGGTCGACGCCACGCGTGGACCCGCCGGTGCGCGACAGCAGTTCCTCGAGTCCGGTCGCTCCGCGCGGCCCGCGGCTCCGTACGCCGGACCACTCCAGCACCGCCGGATTCGGCAGCGATTCATCCGTCGAGACGACGACGTACGTGTCCTGCCCGTACGGCGGTGTGACGGCCACCTGCCCGACGCGAATCTCACGCGGCGGTGGTGCGTCCTTGTCGATGGGAAACTGGTTCTCCACCGAACCGCGCCGCGGAAAGAGCAGCACGCTCTTGCCGAATGCGTCGATGCCGAAGACGTAGTAGTAGCGAGGATCGATGCGGCGCGGCGCCGGGTCGACCGCCTGCAGCATGAGTTGATAGCGCCGGCCGCCCGACACCTTCCCGTCGGCGACTTGCGCACCGTCTGCATCGCGGAGCGCGAGGCGGTAGCGCGAGTGGACGTCCGGCGGCTGCTCGAGTTGCTGCCACGCGAGAATCTTGAACAGACGCAGCGCGGTGTGACGCATCACCAGCGCGGCGTCACGCGCCGGCTCGGAGCTCGTCCAGTCGGTGCGCGACGGCAGCACGGTCTGGTCCTCGTCTTCTTTGAGCACGCCGGGACGCACCCACGCGTACTGGACGTTTGCTCCTGACAACCGGCCGGTCAACACGTAATGCGCGCCCGCCGGCTGTCCCAACGGCTGGATGTTGTCGTAATCGCTGCCCGGTCCGACGCCGAGCTCTTTCACGAGCGCAGCAGGCGCGGGAAGCTGCACGAAGAGTGACGCCTCGCGGCCTTTCACAGCCGCGAGGATCGCCGCCGCGGTCGCGTTGGCCGGGAAGCGCCTGCCGCCGTCGTCGGCGGCGCGAAACTCCCATCCGCCGTCGCGCCAACGCAGGACGTGCGAGGGCGTGGTTGCAGTCGGATCGTCAATCCATTGAACGCCCGTTTCCGCGGCCTGCTCGCGGAGCTGCAGCGCGAGCGCACGAGGCGCGGCCACGTCGTCAGCTCGCGGCATCCAGACGCGGAG
>JALYOB010000559.1 GCA_030857085.1 Acidobacteriota bacterium
ACGTCGTCCTGTGCGATCTCATGCTGCCGGATGGCAGCGGCATCGAGTTCATCCGGCAGACCAAGGCGAACAGCCCTTCCATCGCTTTCGTCATGATCACCGCGCATACGTCGACCCGATCTGCGGTCGAAGCATTGAAAGCGGGTGCGGTCGACTACATCGCCAAGCCCTTCGACATCGAAGAGCTCAAGATCATCGTCCGCAAAGCCGTCGAGCGGAAAGAGCTCGAAGACGAGAACATCCACCTTCGAACCGCGCTCGAAGAACGCTTCACCTTTGCCAACATCATCGGGAAAAGCGCGCGGATGCAGGAGATCTTCTCGATCGTCCAGCGCATCGCCAAAACCATGTCCACGGTTTTGATTTCCGGCGAGTCGGGCACGGGCAAAGAACTGATCGCGCGCGCGATCCACTACAACTCCGACCGGCGGGGCAAGTTCGTTTCCATCAACTGCGGCGCGTTGCCCGAGACCCTGCTCGAATCGGAACTCTTCGGCCATGAGCGGGGCGCGTTCACCGGAGCCATTCGCGAAAAACGGGGGTTGTTTCAGGAAGCCGATCGCGGAACGATCTTTCTCGACGAGATCGGCGAGACCACGCTCGCGATGCAGATCAAACTCCTGCGCGTGCTGCAGGAGCGCACCGTCCGCAAAGTCGGCTCGAACAGCGAGTCATCGGTGGACGTGCGCGTCATCGCCGCCACCAATCGCGATCTTGCCGAGTCCATTCGCGAGGGGACCTTTCGCGAAGACCTTTTCTATCGCATCAACGTCATTCCGATTGCGCTGCCGCCGCTGCGGTCGCGGCGCGAAGACATCCCGCTGCTCGTCGATCACTTCATCGAAAAGTTCTGCGCGCGGATGGAAGTGCCGCGCAAGCGCATCTCCGCCGACGCCATGCGGGCGATCGAGAAATACCACTGGCCCGGCAACGTGCGCGAACTCGAAAACGTCGTCGAGCGGATGATCGCGCTCGAGACCTCGGATCTGATATCGACCAAGTCCCTGCCGGAGTACGTGCTGATCGGCGGACGCATGCCCGATGCGACGTTCGAGCTTCCGCCGGATGGCATCTCGCTGCAGGATCATCTCGAAGCGATCGGGAAGATCTTCATGCTCCAGGCGCTCGAACGCGCGGGGGGCGTGCAGACGCAGGCGGCCGAGCTGCTGCGGATGTCGTTTCGCTCGTTCCGCTATTACGCGAAGAAATACGAACTCATTGCCCGCGACCGCGAGGCCGATGAAGTCGTGGAGGTGGAGGAGAAATGAAGGGCGCGATGGTGATGCTGCTGCTGTTCGCCTGCACGCAGCCGGGAGCGCAGCCGGCCGCGACGACGTCGGCGACAGCGCCGGCCGCAACGACGACGGGGGCGGCGAGCGGGCCACACGTGATTTTCCCGGACGGATACGTCGTGCACGTCGAGCTGGCTACGGACGACGAGACGCGCGCGCAGGGGCTGATGTATCGCAACTCGCTTCGTCCCGGGACCGGCATGCTCTTCCTGTTTGCGGAGGATGGCGACTATCCGTTCTGGATGAAGAACACGCTCATTCCGCTGGACATGGTGTGGATCGACTCCTCGCAACGGGTCGCGCACGTCAAAGTGAACGTCCCTCCGTGCAAGGTGGAGAACTGCCCCAGCTATCCGCCCAACGTGACCTCGCGGTACGTGCTCGAAGTGGCGGGAGGAGTTGCGCAACAGCATGGCCTGAAGCCGGGCGATCAGTTGCGCTTCGTCGGCACGGGCAACGTGGCCGTGCGTTGACGCGCTGAATTTTTCGCCCGCGGCGTCACGTTTGGCGTGGGCGAGCCATGTTCCGACGCGCACGAGAGAACCGCCGGTTCGTATTCGTCCTGCTGTTCCTGAACGTCGCCTTTTTTCTGCTCGAACATCAGGACCGGGCCAAGTACGCGCGGCTGTTCGCGTTTCATGGACCGTCGGTTTCTCGCGGCGAGCTCTGGCGGCTCTTCACCTATCAGTTCACGCAGCCCGGCTCGGGCGTCGTCGAAGCGCTCTCGCTCTTCATCACGCTCGTGCTGCTTTACATGATGGGCTCGGCGCTGGAAGAGGAGTGGGGGAGCGGGCATTTCGCGATGCTCTTTCTCGTCTCGACGCTCAGCTCCGCCGCCGTTGCCAGCTGGATCGGCATCCCCCTCCTCGGCACCTACTTTGTCTACTTCACGCTGCTGTTCGTCTATGCAGCGGCCTTTCCGCAGCAGACGTTTTACTTTTTCGGCGCGGTGCCGGTGCCGGTGCGCCTGCTGGCGTTCTTCTCCTTTGCGGTGCTGCTGTACGGCGTCGTGAGCGGCGGCGCGCCGAACGTGGCCGCGCTCGCCGGCGCGATCTGCGGCTTCCTCTACTACCTCTCTCAGCGGGTGCGGGTGAAGCTGGTGGTCGTCAGCGCCTCCGCGCCGCGGGAAGAGGTGGAGGTGAAGCTCGACCCGACCACGATGCGCAACGCCGCGCGATTCGTGGCCATCAGGCAGGCGATCGCACGCGGCGGCGAAGAGGACATCAACCGGCTCGCGGCCCAATGCGAGACCGAGGCAGTTGCGAACGTGAACATCTGCCCGCCGGCGGATTACAAGCCCGACAACGTCGATGGCTACTGCCTCCGCTGCGAAGGATTCGCGGAGTGCTCGGCGCGACATCTGCGGATGCAGCGGCCCGCGACGGTGTGAGTGGCGGCCGTGTCGCGCGGAAACAGCGACCGGAAGCGCCTCCGGCGGGCCGGCCACGGGCCGGCGGCGCTGGTTGGCTAAGCCGTTACTCACGCTGTGCGAGTTGACCGCGGCCATCGAGTACAGCGCGCGTACGGGCTTGGCCAACCAGCGCTGCCGGCCGTGCCGGCCCGCCGGAGGCGCTTTCGTCGTTCATCGTCGCCGGCTACGAAGCGTCGCCCGACGGGCCGTAGATCGACGGCACCTTGCCGCCCATCGGGCGGAGGTACGTGCTGAGCTGACCGCGGTGATGCACGAGATCGAACAGGAAACCCCACGCCATCTGATCGGCCGGCACTTCCCACACCGCATTGCCGGCCCAGCTGAACTTCGCGGCGCGGCTCCACTGCTCATCGCTGCCGTTGCGCACACTCTCCACCGCGCGCTTCGCCTCGCGCTCGACGGCGGTTGCGATCTCATCCACCGACGGATGCGCGCTCGGCCCCATGCTGATCTCGCCCGTCTCCATCAGACCGGCGAGACCGCGAAGCTCCTCCGCAATCTGCCATGCGAGATCGCCGGCGGAGGTGTTCTTCTCGTGCGGCTTGTAATCGAGACGATCCGCCGGCAGCGCGCGGATCACATTGACGAAAGCAGGAATCTCAGCCTCGAGGCGTTGCGCAAAAAATTCACGTGTCGACATGAGCGCGGATTGTAATGGACGAGGGAACGACCGG
>JALYOB010000013.1 GCA_030857085.1 Acidobacteriota bacterium
CGTGCAGGAACTCCAGTCCCTTCATCGTCCTCGTCCCGTGCCACGTGAACAGATGTCCTGCGAATGGGCCGATGATGCGCGGGGCGGGGATCGCGGCGGCGTCTTCGGTCGTGAAGAGATAGGGCTCGTCGGGGAGGAAGATCACGTCCGGCTGCATTGCGAGCACGTCTTCTAGTGCGATCTGCGGATAGCGCGTTCGATCGGCGAGAACGTTCGTGCCGCCTGCGCGGGCGACGAGATCGGAGACGTACGTGTCGCCGCCGCACCACATCCAGGGGTTCTTCCAGATCGGAACGGCGAAGGTGAAGGTGCGTTCGGGCATGGACGCGAGTTGCTGCTGCATCGCTTGCGCGAGCTCGGTCGCGCGCTCGCGGCAGTCGTACAACTCTCCGAGTTCGGTGAGCAGCGCGAGTACGTCATTCACCGTCTTCGGCTCGCTCAGATGAATCGGCGCGAACGATTGAATGGCCTCGCCGTGGCGGCGGAGGTTCTCCTCCATGTTCATGTGCACGAGATCGGGGGCGAGCGCGCGGATCTCGTCGATGCGGGGGTTCTTCGTCCCGCCGACGCGCGGCAGTGCGAGGTCCGGCGGGAAGATGCAGTAGTCGGTAATGCCGACGACGACGTCACCCGCGCCGAGGTCGAAGAGCGTCTCGGTCATCGAGGGGACGAGCGACACCACGCGCTGCGGCGTCATTGCGGGGTGATGATTGTGACGTTGTTCGTCTCGCTGTGGGTGACCGAGGCCATCGCCCAGAAGCGCATGCCGGGGGTGAGGGGGATGATTTCCAGCCACACGATTGGGGTGCGCGTGGAGTCGATCGCGCCATCGAGCACCGGATCGAATTCGGCGTATGACGGAAAGCGCGGCAGCAGCGCGGGGGTCACGCCTCCCGACTGCGGCGCGAGCGGACGAATGAAGCTCGCGATCGTGGTCGTCTCATCGAACGGATGGACGACCACGAGGACGCGCGGATCGGGCGTCAGGCCGTCGTCGTAAATGCGCAGCGTGCGGCGGAATGCGCGGCTCGTCGGCAGCGACAAGAGCACGATCTTTCCCGTCTTCAGATCCTTCTCGCGCACGATCGGCACTTCGGCGCCCCACGTGTCGGCGGCGCGCGAGCGATGCATCACACGAATGTTGATGTGCACCTTGTCGGCGTCGCCGCGATGGAACGCGAGGAAGCGGCCGTAGGTCGAACGCTGCACGAACGGCCCGAACCCCAGCGGCCGCCCCGGATCGAACGCCTCGGCCGGGCACTTGACGTCGAGACACTCCGGAAACGTCTCGATGGGCGTGTTGCCGTCGAGATAGACCTGCACGGTCGTGAACCAGGGATAGTTGCTGCCGCCCGGCAGCCCGAGGAAAGGATAGGCGAGGGGGACCAGAATGCGCTCGTATTGCGAGGCGTCGCCGAACGACAACTGCTTCGACGCGCCGGCGACGGACTTTGCCCGCTCCTCCGCGACCGAGCGCGCGGACAATTCTTTGCTGCCCGGCTGCATCGGCGCGGTGACGTGGACCGTCAGCGACGCGGTCTCGCCGGGCGCCATCGCGCCATGGCGGCAGAGCGTGAGATACGCATTCGGCGTGCACTGCCAGCCTTCGCCGCTGACGGCAACGGGCGTCGAGGTCTGGGTGGGGAAGTCGAAGTAATAAACGGTCGTCCAGACGGCGTCCGTCGGATCGGGACCGCGATTCGTGACGGTCGTCGTGTAGCTGCCGTTTCGGCCGGGAAGGATCACGTCCGGACCGTCGATATCCATCACGAGCTGCGACGTGAACCGGGCGCGCTCGATGGTCAGACGGATGTCCTCATGATCGCGGACGTCCTGGTTCTGTGCGTTGAGCGCGATGACCGCGGCGCTGCCGTGTGGGATGAGGCGCGGATCGGGATCGGGAGCGAGGCCGCTCGCGACGATCACCGCCGTTTCGCCGGGCGCCATGGAAGACTTCGAGCACACCACCGACTCCCGATTCGTGCACGTCCAGCCCGCGGGTGCGGTAACGGTGAGGCCGGTCCAGTCGTAC
The DNA here is from genome assembly GCA_030857085.1 of Acidobacteriota bacterium. Lineage (GTDB taxonomy): Bacteria > Acidobacteriota > Thermoanaerobaculia > Gp7-AA8 > Gp7-AA8 > QHVT01. Next base: position 2,033 of record JALYOB010000013.1, read on the forward strand.
TCGAAGCCGGCGAAGGTCCGCACGTTGTGCAGCGGGCCGCTGCTGAGGTTCGACACCTCGAGCCGCAGCGTGATCCGCTCGTGTGCGACCACGCGCTCTTTGTCGGTGGTGACGCCGATCGAGACGTCTTTGGCGTGCGCGATCGGTGCCGTCAGGAGGGTGAAGGCGAGCAGTGCATGCTTCATTGCGCAGAGAACGTCGTCACATGGTGCGTTTCGTTGCTCGTCACGCTCACGAATGCCCAGATGCGTTCGCCCGCGTCGAGCGGTTCGACTTCCACGCGTATCGTACTCGCGTCCGCGACCGATCCCAGCATCGCAGGATCGAGCTCGAGATAGGCCGGCTCGATCGGCAGCTGCGCGTTCGGCGCTTTTGCATCGGAGGCGACGGTGAGCGTGCGCACCACGTTCGCCCGCGGCGTCGTCTCACGGTTCGCGTAGACGCGAATGGCCACGCGTGCGCCGTTGCGCGACTCGAGATCGTAGACGCGCAGCGTGTGGCGATAGTGCGCCGCCATCGGGATGCCGAGGAGCTCGATGGGGGTGGAGAGGAAATCGGGTTCGCGTGCGATCGGGATCTCGCTGCCCGCGGTCTCGCTCTCGCGAGACACATCCCAGACGCGCGCGTTGAGTTGCACCTTGCCCGCTTCCCATTCGCGGACGTAGAGAAACTGCCCTGCATGCGAGCCGGTCGCGCCGAGCTGCGGCTCGACCATCGCGCCGCTGGTCAACATCTTGACTTCACTGCGCCAGAGCGAGCCGTTCGCGCCGGGAGTCTCGGCGGGGACGAGCGGCACGAGGATGCGCGTCCATGTTTCGGGAGCGGCGCCGACGACGAGCGTCATCGTGCTGACGTCGTCGAACGGATTCGGATCGAAGGCGCGCTCGCCGCTCACGCGTGCGGAGAACGCATAGCTGCCGTCCGTGTGCGGCGTGGCGGTGGTGACGGTGATGCGCGAATTCTCGCCGGCTGCGAGTTGCGGACGGAGGCACGAGACCACCCACGCCGAATGCGTCGCATGCTGGCACTGCCATCCCGCGCCCGACGCTTCGATCGGCACGAGTGAGCCGGGTGCGGCGGCAATGAGCACGATCAGATTCGCGGCCGCCTGCGGTCCGCCGTTCGCGACGGTGAGAGGCATCGAAGCGTCGAGGCCTGCAGACGTGCGCTGCGACTGCGTGGTCGGCGAAAGCGAAAGCGACGATTGCTGCGACGACGCCACCAGGGTGACGTTGATGGTCTGCGTGTTGTTCGCGGGCGCGGGATCGTTCGTCTCGCTGCGGACGGTGCCGGTGAGCGCGAACGCGCTGCCGGACGTCGGCGCGCGCATGGTCACGACCATGTTCGCCTCGTAGTCGACCGGCATCGCGCCGCGGCAGGTGAACGAGCCTCCGCCGAATGCAGGCTCGCACGGCCAGCCGCTCGTCCCTGCGCCGGTGACGACGAATCCGCCGCTGCCGTTGCCCACTTCCGCGACCACGCCTTGCGCGGCGTCGGGACCGAAGTTGCGCCAGCGCATCGTGACGGTGAAGCGCTCGCCGGTCGTCAGCGTCGTGCGATCGACGTTGAGCGCGACCAGCCGCACGTCGGCGGTTTGTGCGAACAACGCCGGTGCGAAAAGAGTCAGCAGCAGAACGAGTTTTTTCATTGCGGGGAGACGGTCGTCACGTGATGCGTCCTGTTGTTGGTGATGCTGACGAACGCCCAGATGCGCGTGCCGTCTGTCGAGGCCACTTCAACGCGCACCCGTTCGACACCATTGAGATTGCCGAGTTGCGCGAGCGGCAGTTCCGCATAGGCGGGATGGACCGGCAGGCCCACGGTGCCGGCGAAATTCTGATAGCGGGGCGGTTGCACCGTCTGGGTCGTAGTCACGCGCGGCGACGGATCATCGTTCGCGAAGAGACGAATCGACACGTCGACCGGCCGCTGCTCGGCGTGGTAGATGCGGAGCGTGTGGCGGTAATCGCGGGAGATGGGGATGTTCAGCAGCGCAATGGGCTCAGTGGTGAACTCGTCCTCGCGCACGACCGGGATCTCCGCGCCGGCGGTTTCGATGGCGCGGGAGACGTCGTAGACGCGCGCATTGAGGTGAACGCGTGCGGCGTCGCTGTGTCGCACCCAAACGAACTGTCCGGCAATGGCGCCGACGTAGTCGGTCTCGTGCGCATCGAACGGTACATTGAGCGGCGCCTGCTTGATGTAGAACGAGCACTCCGGAATGGGGCTCAGCTCGCAGGGCGCGGGATGCACCTCCGGCTTCTCCGTGCCGCGGAACAGCATCGTGATGTCGGTCTTCCAGAGCGAGCCGGCGTCGCCGGGGATGTTGGTGGCGGTGATCGGAACGAGCAGCCGCTCCCAATCCGCGGCATTGCCCACGGCAGTCCGCGCGTACATCGACGCGGAACCATGAAGCGCTTCTTCCGCTTGCGTGCTGGCGAAGATGTTCACGAATGCATCGCGTGAGGGAGTGGTCCACGAGAGCTGAACCGGCGCATCCTCGTTCACCGCAATTCTGTCGCGGCGGCATGCAATGAACTCGGCTGCCCGTTCACACGTCCAGCCATCTCCTTCTGCCGTCACGGCCTGCGGCAAACCCGAGATGACGATCCGCACGTTGCGGGCGTCGTCGGGGCCGCGGTTGTCCACGTGCACGGCCGTCGTCGCCGCGGTCCGGACCGGCACGAGTCTCGGCGTGTCGATCGTCAGCGCGAGCTCACTGCGCCGCGCGCTCGGCTTGACGATGATGCTCAGCGACCTGCGGGTGTTGTTGTCCGGCACCTGATCGCGGACGTCCGTGATCGCGCTGAACTCGAGCACTGCCGCGGTCACGGGGATGTTCGCCGGCGCCAGAACTTCGAAGCGGAAGTCCGCTTCCCCACCGGCGGGAAAAGACTCCGTCGTGCACATCCCAAAGTACGCGTCGGCCGTGCACGTCCAACCGGCAGGGCCGGCGGCGCTGACGGGAAAGAAACGATCGAAGAACGAGGAGATGCGCATCGTCGCGCGCACCGCCGGTCCGTTGTTGCGCATCGTGGCCGTGGCGGTGATCTTCTCGCCCGTCACCACGTTCAGCTTGTCGACCTTGAACGCGGTCACGGCGAGATCCACCGGCGCCTGCGCAAGGGCGGCCGGCGCGAAACCGATCGCGCCGGCGAAGAGGATCATGAGAGAGCGGGCAAGCGTGCGCATGCGTCTATGGTATATCACCATAAACTTATGCAGATCAGTGCTGCGAGAACGTCGTCACGTGATGCGTCGCGTTGTTCGTCAGACTCACGAACGACCAGAGCCGCGTCGACGGATCGACCGGCTCGATGTCGACGCGCAACGTCGTCGCACCGGCGGTCGGAGCGATGGCGCCGAGGTCGAGCTGGATCACGCCGGGATGAACGGGGAGGGACAGGTTCGTCGTGTGGAATCCCTGCGCCGGTGCGGTCAGCGCACGCACGATGCTCGCGCGCGGCACGGTCTCATTGTTCGCGTAGACACTGATGCGCACGTCGGCGGTCGTGCCGCCGAGATCGTAGACGCGAAGCGTGTGGCGATACTCGCGCGCGACCGGAATGCCGACCAGCGAGACGCGCGCATTCGTGAAGTCGTCCTCGCGCGCGATCGGAATCTCCGCGCCTGCGGTTTCGGCCGCGCGCGACACGTCGTACACGCGCGCGTTCACGTGCAGTCGTGCCGCATCCGCAGCGGGAACGTAGACGAACTGACCGATCGCGGACGGCAACACCTGTCCCGCGAGCCCCTGCTGGAACGCGTTGAAGGGAACGTTCAGCGGCCATACGGGCACGTCGCATACGGTGACGAACTCGCAGAAGAGCGGACGGACGTCGACCTGACGGTCTCCCGTGATCAGCGCCGTCACTTCGGTGCGCCACAGCGAGCCGTTCGCGCCCGGAACGTCGGGGCCGATGAGAGGAATGAGCATGCGCGACCACGTCTGCTGCGGCGTGGTGTCAACGCCGGTCTGCACGAGGATGGTCGTCGTGTCGTTGGCGAGGGAGGGATCGGAGTGATTCTCGCCGCGCACGCGGCCGCTGATGGTGAACGAGCCGCTCGCCAGCGCGTGCGTCGAGACCGTCACCGGCGCGACTTCGCCCCCGTTCAAACGCGGCCGCGTGCAGACATACGCCTGCGGTCCGTACGCGAGATGGCCGCACGACCAGCCGTCGCCCTGAATCGTGAACGGCGGCGGCGCGCTCGACACCGGCACTGAGAAGTAGAGGATCAGATTGTCGACCGGGTTGTTGCCCGTGTTTCGGACGATCACCGGCACCGTCACTGCCTCGCCCGCATTTGCGCGCTGCGTCTGCGAGGTCGGTGAGAGCGAGAGGTCGGCGCTCGGAGAAGGCTCGAGCGTCGCGCTGAAATCGCGCGTGTTGTTGGCCGGATTCGGATCGGCAGTGTGCGACTGCACGTTCGCATGCAGCGTGAAGTTCCCCGCGACCGGCGGCGAGATCATCTGCAGCACGAGCTCCGCCTCGGCGCCCAACACCATCTCCGCGTTCTGACAGGTGAAGGAAGTGCCGTCCGCGTTCGGATAGCACGGCCAGCCGCTCGTGGCGACGTTCAGCACGTAGTAGGGCGACGGATTGCCGCTGACCGTCAACGTGATGAATCGCGCAGGATCGGGGCCGTTGTTGCGCCAGCGCAGCGCCATCGCGAATCGCTCTCCCGTTCGCGCCGGTGCGTTGCTCACCGTCAGCGACGTGATCTCCAGATCGGCCGTTTGTGCGAAGAGAGAAGGGGCGAGAAGGAGAGAGAGAACGACCAGGAGTTTGCGCATGGTTGGTTGTGTGGCTATCGCATTTCTTTGCGGTATTTCGGATCGAGTGCGTCGATTAGGCCATCGCCGAGGAAGTTGAGGCCCATGACTGCGAGCATGATGGCGGCGCCGGGGAAGATGGCGAGATGGTTGGCGAGGCCGAGGTAGCGGCGTCCGGAGGTGAGCATCGCGCCCCACGACGGCGTCGGCGGCTGCACTCCAAGTCCCAGAAACGAAAGCGAAGCCTCGGACAGAATCGCGCCGGCGAGGCCGAGGGTGGCCATGACGATGACGGGATTGACGACGTTCGGCAGGACGTGCATCGCGATCACGCGCGGCGACCTGGCGCCGAGCGCTTTGGCCGCGGTGACGAACTCCATCTCGCGCACTTTCAGCACCTGCCCGCGCACGAGACGCGCGTAACCGACCCAGCCGATCGTCGCCAGCGCGAGCACGACGTTGTTCAGACTCGGGCCGAGCACGGCCACGAGCGCGATCGCGAGGAGGATTCCGGGAAACGCCAGCAATATGTCGCAGACGCGCATGACGAGCACGTCGACCGCCCCTCCGAAGTAGCCCGCGACTGCGCCGAGCGTCACGCCAATGAGCGACGCGAGCACGACCACGCTGAAGCCGACGCGCAGCGAAACGCGTGCGCCGAAAACGATACGCGAGAGAACGTCGCGACCGAGGTCATCGAGGCCGAGGGGGTGATCGTTGGAAGGAGCTTCGAGACGGCGGGTCGTGTCCTGCGCGTTCGGGTCGTGCGGCGCGAGCAACGGCGCGGCGAGTGCCGCGAGCACGAGCAGCAGCGTGAGCGTCAGTCCCGCCGCGAACGCAAAATTTTTCAGCAGCCGCTTGAGCGTCTTCATTCCAGCTTGATCCTCGGATCCACCACGCCGTAGAGCAGATCGCTGGCGAAGTTGACGAAGATGTACGTCAGCGCGATCACGAGAATCGAGGCCTGCACCTGCGGGTAATCGCGCGTGGTGATCGATTGAATGAGGAGGCGGCCGAGACCCGGCCACGAGAAGATCTGCTCGGTGATGATCGCGCCGGTGAGAAGGGAACCGAACTGCAGCGCGAGGATGGTGATGACGGGGATGAGCGCGTTCTTGAGCGCGTGGCGGAAGATCGCCTTGCTGCGCGTGACGCCTTTCGCAATCGCCGTCGTGACGTAGAGCTGTCCCAGTTCGTCCGCGAGGCTGATGCGGATCATGCGCGTGAGAATCGCGGCGAGCGCGAGTCCCATGGTCACCGACGGCAGGACGAGCGACTTCCATCCTTCATCTCGTCCGGAGACGGGGAACCATGGATGGTTGATCGCGAACGCGATGATGAGCAGCGGTCCGAACCAGAAGCTCGGCATCGACACGCCGATCAAAGCGAAGAACCTGGCTATGTTGTCGATCCAGGAGTTTCGATAGATCGCGGAGATGATCCCGAGCGGAAACGCGACCAGCAGTGCGATGAACATCGATCCGAACGCGAGCTGCATCGTGGCCGGATAGCGCTGGCGGATTTCCTTCGCCACGCTTTCGTTCGTGCGGAACGACCGGCCGAGATCGCCTTTCGCGAGATTGCCGACGTAGGTGACGTACTGCTTCCACAACGGCTGATCGAGCCCGAGAGCCTTGCGGACGTTCTGCACGTCCTCCGGCCGCGCGCCTTCGCCCGCGATCTGCACGGCCGGGTCGCCCGGGATGAGGTGGATGAGAGAAAAGATGAGCGTCAGGATCCCGAGAGTGATCGGGACCATCTGCAACAGTCTCCGGATGATGTACTGCGTCATTTGTTTCGAAGCGGCGGCACTGCAACTTCTATGTCATGTTCGAGTTCCTCGGAGTTCCTCAGAGTTCCTCGGAGTTCCTCGGAGTTCCTCGGGCAGTGCGAGTACCTCGGTACCTCGGAGTATCTCGGAGTACCTCGGGTACCTCGGCAAGCGTGAGTTCCTCCGAGGTACCCGAGGTACCCAGGTACTCCGAGGTACTCCTCCGAGGAACTCCGAGGAACTCCGAAGAACTCCGAAGAAACTACGCCTTCTCCTGCTTCCCCGTAATGTTCCAGCCGCGAATCTTCGTCACGGGCGCGAGCGTGCCGCCGTACATGTTGTACCAGGTGCCGATGCTGCGGCGTTCGCGGGAGAGGGACTCGATGTTCGAGAAGGCTTCGACCATCGACTGCGTCCAGCGGAGGTTGGGGAGGCGGGCGGCGACTTTGCCGTCGCGGATCAGGAATGTGCCGTCGCGGGTCGTGCCGGTCATGAGGGCACTCTTCGGCTCGAGCAATCCGTTCACGTAATTGAAGCGCGTGACCCAGATGCCGTGCTGCGTCGAGGCGATCATCTCCTCGCGCGTGGTGTTGCCGCCGGCCATCGTCAGATGAAAGGCCGCGCCATGTTCGGGTGAGCCGAGGTGCCATGCGTGCGCGGTGGGGGCAAGGCCGAGACGGTCGGCCCAGGCGGTGTCGAGCACCGGCGTGCGGATGGTCCCATTTTCGATGAGCGTCACCGGGCGCTTCGGACGTCCTTCGATGTCGAACGGAAAAGGCTGATACGTCGTCGAGTCGTCAACGAGCGTGAAGTTCTCGCCGAGGATGCGCTTGCCGATGTTGCCGACGAAGAAGGACGAGCCGTCTTCGAACGACTGACCGGTGAACGCGATCATGTTCATCCAGTCGAACACTTCCGCGAGCGCGGGCGGTTCGAGGATCACATCGTACGCGCCGGGCGCGAGGTCTTCGATGCGATCGGACGCGAGCGTCGCCTTCAGCGTTGCCTCGTCGCCCAGCGCGGCGGTGTCGACGTCGGCCGCGCGGCGCTCGCGCAATGTCGCGTAGCCGGAACCACGCTCGCCGATCGCGATCGCGGTCGTGTCGGCGAAGGTCATCCGTGCATAGCGGCGCACGCCGTGCGTGTTGCCGACTGCGACGGACACTGCGCCGGTCGCATACGCGCCGGCAAAAGTGACGTTCGCTTTCGCGCCGCGATCGAACATCGTACGCAGTGCGGTGGCTTTCTGCAGCGGCGAGATGGCGGCCGTTTCTTCATCGAATGAATCGACGTGCGGCAGCGGCTCGTTGTCGCGATAGAGCCCTTTGAATCCCTGCACCGCGCCCGAATGCCGCGCTGCTTCGCGCGCGACTTCGGCGGTGCGCTCGATTTCGTCTGCGTCGAACGCGGAGGTCGTCGCGACGCCCATCGCGCCATTGATGATGACGCGCAGAGTGAGCGAGGCGCTCTCCTCCGACATGTTCTGATGCACCTGCGAATTCGCGAAGCGGCTGATGTTCTGGTCGACGGAGGTGAACGCCGCGTCGGCCTCGTCGGCACGCGCTGCTGCCAGCGCGCGCCCGAGAATGTCGAACGAATCGGCTTCGCTGCGCATCCGTTACGCGCGCACGAACGCGCCCGTCAACTGCTCGGACGGCACGACGTTGCGCGTGTCGATCACGAGCTTCGCCTGCGCATACAGCGCGGCGTCCTTGAACTGATGGTGCGGCGTCGAGAGCAGCACCGCGTCGTACTTTGCGAACTCTTCGGGCGTGCAGGGCACGGACTCGATCTCGAGATCGTGTTTGCGTCCGCGGCGCGACTTCGGGATGTACGGATCGCAGTACGAGACGTCGGCGCCGCGCTCGGAGAGCAACTCGATCAGCTCGAACGACGGCGACTCGCGGTCGTCGTCGATGTTCGGCTTGTACGAGAGACCGAGCACCACCACCTTCGCTCCCTTCACGCTCTTGCCTTGCGCGTTCAGCGCTTCGACTGTGCGGTCGACGACGTAGCGCGGCATGCCGGTGTTGATCTCACCCGCGAGTTCGATGAAGCGCGCCCACGTTCCGTACTCGGCGGCTTTCCAGGTGAGATAGAACGGATCGAGCGGGATGCAGTGACCGCCGAGGCCGGGGCCGGGATAGAAGGGCATGAAGCCGAACGGTTTCGTGCTCGCGGCCGCGATCACTTCCCACACGTTGATGCCCATCCGGTCGAACACGACCTTGAGCTCGTTCACGAGGGCGATGTTGACCGCGCGGAAGATGTTCTCGAGCAGTTTCGACGACTCGGCCACTTCGAGGCTGCCGACCGGAACGATCTTGTCGATGGCCGAACCATAGAGCTCGACCGCCACTTCGAGTGACGGCGCGTCGAAGCCGCCGACGACTTTCGGGATGTTCTTCGTGTGAAAGCGCTCGTTGCCCGGATCCTCGCGCTCGGGCGAGAAGGCGAGGAAGAAGTCGGTTCCGCATTCCATGCCGCGCTCGTTGAAACGCGAGAGCAGTTCTTCGCGCGTGGTGCCGGGATAGGTGGTCGACTCGAGCACGACCAGCTGCCCTTTGCGCAGCCGCTTCGCGATCGCCTCGGCAGTCATGCGGACGTACTTCAGATCGGGCTCGCGGTGATGGCCGAGCGGCGTCGGGACGCAGATCAGAATCGCGTCGCATTCTTCGAGGCGGTCGTAATCGGTCGTGGCCGACGCGCGGCCGCTGGAGAATGCGGTGGCGACGCGCTCGGGACCGATGTGGCGGATGTACGACTCGCCGCGCGTCAATGCGTCGACTTTCTTCTCGTCGACGTCGAAGCCGACGACGCGGAAGCCGCTCTCGGAAAAGAGCAGCACGAGCGGAAGGCCGACGTAGCCGAGGCCGATGACCCCGACGGTGGCGTTACGGTTGCGGATGGAGTCGAGGAGCGGGTGGTGGGCGGTGGCGGTCATTGCGTTTTCGGGCGGAAGATACACGAATTGAGAATTGAAAATTGAGAATTGAGAATGAAGACGAGCCGGTCTCGCCATTCTCAATCCTCAATTCTCAATTCTCCATTCGCGGCGCCACGCGCCGCGCTACGCCATTTCCACACCGCGAAACCGGGCCGCCGGCGCGCCATGCGCCACGCGCATCGTCTGCATCGGGTCGCCTTTGCCGCAGTTGGGCAGGCCCCAGATCTGCCATGAATTGCGATCGGCGATCGCGTCGCAGGAGCGCCAGAAGTCGGGCGTGGCGCCGGTGTAGAGGGGGTTGCGGAGCATGCGGCCGATGCGGCCGTTTTCGATCTCCCACGCCACTTCGCAGCCGAACTGGAAGTTGAGGCGGAGGTCGTCGATCGACCACGACTTGTTTGTCTCGACCATGATCCCGCGCTTCGTGTCGGCGATGATCTCTTCGAGCGGCGTCGTTCCCGGCTCGAGATTGATGTTGGTCATGCGGATGATCGGAATGCGTGCGGCGCTTTCGGCGCGCACCGTTCCGTTCGACTTGCGTCCGATGAACGGCGCGGTGTCACGGCCGGAGAGATAGCCGACGAACATCCCTTTCTCCACCAGGTGAAAGCGTTGCGCGGGGACGCCGTCGTCGTCGTAGGCGAACGAGCCGATCGAGCCGGGGATGGTGGCGTCGGCGACGAGATTCACGAGATCGGAGCCGTAGCGGAAGTTGCCGAGCATCGACGGCTGCAGGAACGAGCCGCCCGCGAGCGAGATCTCGAGTCCCATCGCCCGATCGAGCTCGGTCGGATGGCCGCAGGACTCGTGCACCTGCAACGCGAGCTGCGCGCTTCCGACGATGAGGTCGAAGCGTCCCGCGGGCGCTTTCGGCGCGGCCAGCAACGCCAGTGCTTCATCGCGAATCTGCAGTGCCTTCGACGGCATGTCCAGCCGCTCGATGAACTCCCAACCCTCGGCCTGATAGTCGCCGCCGAACGGATTCGGATACGTGCGCCGCTGAAACTCGCCTGCGTCGATCGCAACCGCCTCGATGCCGCCGCCCATCTGCGTGGTGGACTGTTCGATGAAGCTGCCGATCGACGAGGCGAAGAGTTTTTCCTGCCGGTAGCAGGAGATCTCGCCCGCCACCTGATGGATGCGCTTGTCGCCGCGCATCGGCTCGGTCGCGTTCATGAGGTGCTCGATCTTGCGGTCGATCGGCACCGACCATGGATCGATGCGGTATTCGGAATGTACGGAATCGACGTGCGGCTCGATCTCGCTGAGCGTCACTTCCTGCGTCGAAGCAATGTTGCTCGCGGCCGCCACTTCGAGGGCGCGCTTGGCGGCATTGCGAATCGACGCCTCGCTGATGTCGCTCGTCGCGGCGAACCCCCAGCCGTTGCCCACGAGCACGCGCACACCCGCCGCGCGATCGACGGTCGAAGAGAGATGATCGACCTCCCCATTGCGCACTTTTACATGCTGCTGGTGCGTCGCCGTATAGCGAATGTCCGCGTAACGAAGAGAAGGATTCGCAAGCGACGCAAGAACGTCTTCGAGCTGAGCGCGCTCGGGTTTCATGGGGGCGGGATTATAAGCGTCGCGCAACGTGCGTTGCGCGACGCGGTGTCAGGTGTCGGGTATCAGGGGTCCGGGACTTGTCGCCCGGGCGAGACAGCCCAGACACCCGACACCCGACACCAACCAACAACCGAGAACCGAGAACCGACAACCAACCACCTTTCGCTATGATGCGCCCCGCCAAATCACAGGAGCACGAACATTGAGCCGTCCAGATTTCCTCAACTTCAAAGTCGATCACATGACGCTGCTCGTGCAGCCGGAGCTGTACAACGTTGCGTACGTCATCTTCCGCACGATCTTCGGATGCGACCCGGAGCACGTCGTTTATGAGAAGCGCAAAGAGTGGGTCGCGGGGGAAGGCGATCAGTCGCTGACCTATGCGATGCAGGTGGGGCAGGGTGTCGATCTTTCGCCCGAACTGCACACGACCATGATCGCCGTCGTGCAGCCTTCCGAGCCGAAGTCGATGTCGTCGCACGTGCGCGAAATGCTCGACGGCCACCGTGCCGCCGCGCACTGGCAGCACATCGCATTGCGTACGACCGACCTCCTCGCCTTTCACGATCACGCCACCGCGCGCGGCGTGAACTTCATTACGCCCGTCCTGCGCGACGAAAGCGATGACGTCATTCAGGTCTTCAGCGGCGAGTGGTTCTTCCCCGGCTCGCCCGCCAGCGGTATGTTCTTCGAGTTCCTCCAGCGCAATCCGAGCGACGAACTGCTGCAGAAGATGGCCGACCGCAACCGCGAGTCGTGGTTCAACGACAAAACCTTCCTCGGCCTCTACGGCGAGAAAGAGCAGGAGTACCAGAGCGGCAAAGTCACCCCCTTCGTTGACGAACCCCTCTTCCACCAGCTCGCCGCCGTCGTCTCGCACAAGAAGATGTGGGAGATCACGGAAGCGGACATTCAGGAGTGTGAGCGGTTGATGCTGGAGTACGGGAAAACGAAGAAGTAAGCGCGGTTGGTTATCGGTTGTCGGTTCTCGGTTCTCGGCAACGAGAGCGGCGCACCGACAACCAGCAACCGACAACCGACAACGCCGTCTACCGATCCACCATCCTCATCGCCCCCTCGCCATACCGCGGACCCGCAATCGCCTCCGGCCGCAGCGCTTCATCGAGCCGCTGCATTTCGTCGGTGGCCAACACGATGCTGGCGGCGGTCACGTTCTCCTCTAGATACTTGCGCCGCTTCGTGCCGGGGATGGGGGCGACGTCGTCGCCTTTGTGCAGCAGCCAGGCGAGCGCGATCTGCGCGGGTGTGGCGCCGCGGCTCGAGGCGATCTCGCGCACGACCGTCGCCGCGCGCATGTTCTTGTCGAAGTTCTCTCCCTGAAATCGCGGATCGCGGCTGCGGAAGTCCTCCGGCGGATACTCCTCGGCGCGCTTGACGTTGCCCGCCAGAAAGCCGCGGCCCAATGGACTGAACGGCACGAGACCGATGCCGAGCTCGCGCAGCAGCGGAATGATGCGCGGCTCGAGATTCCGCTCCCACAGCGAATACTCGCTCTGCAGCGCACTCACCGGATGCGTCGCGTGCGCGCGGCGGATGTTGCTCTCGCCGGCCTCCGACAATCCGAAGTAACGCACTTTGCCCGCGCGCACGAGATCGCCCACCGTTCCCGCAACCTCTTCGATCGGCACCGTGGGATCGACGCGATGTTGATAGAGGAGGTCGATCGTATCGACCTGCAGTCGCTTCAGCGACGCATCGACCACTTCGCGAATGTGCTCGGGGCGGCTGTTGACGCCGTTCATCTTTCCGTCGTCGATGCGGAAGCCGAACTTCGTCGCGATCACCACTTTCTCGCGATGTCCGCGCAACGCGCGCCCCAGGAGCTGTTCATTGTGAAACGGCCCATAAACCTCGGCCGTATCGAAGAACGTGACGCCGAGATCGATCGCGCGATGAATGGTGGCGATCGATTCCTGTTCGTCCGCCGGTCCGTACGACTGGCTAATGCCCATGCAGCCGAGGCCGAGGAGGGAGACTTCGAGACCCTGAGTGCCGAGCTTGCGTTTCGAAAGCATGCGGCGGGAGATGCACGTCGCGAACCCGCGCGGTATTCTGCATCCGGCCTCCGCGAAATGCCCCCCATTCTTCGACTCGTGATCGTGCTCGCCTGCATCGCCTGCGCGTCGGGCGCTGCCGCGCTCGATCCGTCGCGTGCGATCGGTTTGTATCCGCTGGATGTGTGGCGCGACGGACTGCCGCAATACACCATTCAGGCGATCGCTCAGGATCGCGCCGGCTACCTCTGGCTCGGCACGTTCGAAGGACTCGTGCGCTTCAACGGCCTCCGCTTCGACGTCTTCGACGAGCAGCGCGTGCCGCAACTGGGAAGCTCGCAGATTCGCGCGCTCTGCCTCGATCACGACCGCGTGTTGTGGATCGGCACGACCGGCGGCGGATTGCTGCAGGTGCGCGACGGCGTGCCGGTGCCGTTCGCGGGATCGAAGTCGTTGCCCGACGCGAATGTGAGCGCGCTGCTTGCCGCGCGCGACGGATCGCTCTGGGTCGCAACGCGCAATGGCGTCGCGCGGGTGCGCGATGAGCGGGTGGAGTCGTTTCGCGTCGCAGATGGATTGCCGAACGGCGACGCGCTCGCTCTCGTTGAAATGCACGACGGCACGATCGTGGCCGGCACCGACGCCGGCGTGGCGCGATTCGACGGAAAGCGTTTTCAGGTCATACCGATCGGAACGAGCGCGCCGCGCGTGCTGTCGATGACCGTGGCGCGCGACGGTGCGTTGTGGCTCGGCACGTTCGATGACGGTGTGTATCGCGTGCAGGGCGCCGATCAGAAGCACTACGGCATCGAATCCGGTCTGCCGCCGGGAAACGTCTGGACGATTCTCGGTGATCGCAGCGGCAGCATCTGGATCGGCAGTGCGCCGGGTGGTTTGTTGCGATTGCGCGGCGATCGGTTCGAGCTGCTCTCGCGCGAACAGGGACTGCCGAACGACGCTGTGCGCGCGCTGTTCGAAGATGTCGAGGGGAGTTTGTGGGTCGGCACGAACGGCGGACTGGCGCGCTTGAAGGATCTGAAGTTCGTCAGCTACTCGCGCCGCAATGGCTTGTCCGAGGACAACGTCCGCGTTGTGACGCAGACGGCGGATGGGTCGTTGTGGGTGGGAACGTATGGCGGCGGCCTCAATCGCATTCGCGAGGGCGTCGTGACCGCGTACACGCTGTCCGATCCATTCGTGCGCACCATCGCCGCAGCGCCCGACGGCAGCATCTGGGTCGGCACAGGCAGCGGATTGAACGTGCTGCGCGGCGACGAGGTTTCGAACGCCGGCGCGCGCGAGGGATTGTCGGGCGACAAAGTGCAGGCGCTCGCGTTTCTGCGCGACGGCACGCTCGTGGTGACGACCGAAAGCGGCGGCCTGCAGTTCCGCCGCAACGGCCGCTTCCTGCCGGTCGCGCGCGAGACGCAGGCGAAGCTCGGCAAGAACGCGCGGGTGCTGTTCGAAGACCGCCGCGGAACGTTGTGGGTGGGGACGTCCGATCGCGGCGTGTTCGAGCTGCGCGACGGCCGCATCGAGCGGCAGTGGACGACGCGCGACGGATTGCCGAACAAAGCCATCTACGCGCTGCATGAAGCGGACGACGGCACGCTCTGGATCGGCACGCGCAGCGGGTTGTGCCGCATGCGCGCGGGGAAGCTCGCGACGATTGCGGCCGCGCAGGGATTGCGGAACAGCGTCGTTTTTCAGGTGATCGATGACGGCATCGGCAACTTCTGGCTGACGTCGAATCGCGGCCTCACGCGCGTGTCCATCGAGGAAGTGAATGCGGTGCTCGACGGCCGCACGCAACGCGTCCGTCCGGCACTCTTCACGCGCATCGATGGCCTGGCCAGCGAGCAATGCAACGGCGCGACGCAGCCGGCGGGCGTGCGTCTCCGCGACGGCAAGCTGGCGGTGCCGACGGTCAATGGATTGACCATCGTCGATCCGCGCAATCTGCATGTGAATCGCACGCCTCCGCACGTGATGCTGACCGAGGCGCTGGTGGACGGAAAGCGCGTCGGCGATGGAGCGCAGCTGCCGTGGCGCAGCGCGCGTTTCGAGTTCCGCTTCGACGGCACGAGCTTGGTCATGCCGGAGCTGGTCGGCTTCCGGTACAAGCTGCAGGGCTTCGATCGCGAATGGATCGACTCCAATCGCCGCCGCTTCGCGATGTACAACTCGCTGCCGCCGGGCAATTACACGTTCCGCGTGCAGGCGCGCAACAACGACGGTACTCGCAGCATCGACGATGCGCGGGTCTCGTTCACCCTTCCCGCGGCACCGTGGCGGCGGTGGTGGGCCATCCTCGCGTATCTCGCGATCGTCATTCTCGGTGTTGCGGCGATCGTGCGCGTTCGCGAGCGGACGCTCGTGCAGCGGACGATCGCACTGGAGGAACGGGTGCGCGAACGGACGGCGGCACTCGACGAGGCGAACCGCCGCCTCGAAACGCTCTCCATGACCGATGGTTTGACCGGCCTCGCGAACCGCCGCAGCTTTGACACGATGCTGGGCATCGAATGGAACCGCGCCTGCCGCTCGGGCGAGCCGCTCTCACTCATCCTCGCCGACGTCGATCACTTTAAGGCCTACAACGACACGTACGGCCACCAGGCCGGCGACGAGTGTCTGCGCCGCGTCGCAACAGCGATGCAGCAGACGATCAGCCGTGCGGGCGATGTCGTCGCGCGATACGGAGGCGAGGAGTTCGTGGTGCTGCTGCCTGCCACGAATGCGGAGCGAGCTGCCGCGAACGCGGAACGGTTGCGCGCCGCGGTGATCGAAGCAGGCGTGCCCCACAGCGGTTCTTCGATCGCAGACGTCGTGACGATCAGCGTCGGCGTGGCGACGGTCGTCCCGACGGTGCAACTCGAGCGCGAGTCCCTCATTCGCGCGGCCGATGCCGCGCTGTATCGCGCGAAAGGGGAGGGCCGGAACCGCGTCGTCGCGTAGTTTAGGAGTGCGGTGGCAGAGCCACCGCTCTGGTACCAAAGCGGTGGC
>JALYOB010000132.1 GCA_030857085.1 Acidobacteriota bacterium
GAAGGGAAAGCGGCGACTCATGTCGCCGCACTCCAAACGCGCGGCTGTGCCGCGCGATACCAGAGCGGCGGCTCTGCCGCCGCACTCCAAAAGCGGCGAAGCCGCTTGCCTAAAACCCCTGTTCAGTGTGCTCGCCGAACGTTTGTTTGAGCGTGGTTACGATCTCGCCGATCGTGCACTCATTGCGCACGGCGTCGACGATGAACGGCATGAGGTTCGTCGTGCTGCGCGCGGCTTCGTCCAGCGCCATCAGCGCGCGTTGCCAGTCACCCTTACGCCGTTCGCGGAACGCGTGCAGGCGCGCGACCTGGTCGCGTTCCACGCTTTCGTCGATCACCATGAGCGGCAGTGTGGCGGGGGAGTCGTCGGTGAAATCGTTCACCCCCACCACGATCGCTCGTTTCTCTTCCAGTGCCCGCTGTGCCTGATACGCAGATTCGCCGATCTCGTGCTGCATGAAGCCCGACTCGATCGAGGCCATGGCGCCGCCCATTTCGTCGATCCGTTCAATGAGCGCACGCGCCTCGCGCTCAATGTCGAGCGTCATCGCTTCCACTGCATACGAACCGGCGAGCGGGTCGGCGGTCGACGGAACGCCGCTCTCGTGCGCCAGGATCTGCTGCGTGCGCAAGGCAATCTTCACCGACTCTTCGGTTGGCAGTGCCAGCGCTTCATCGCGGCTGTTCGTGTGGAGAGACTGGCAGCCGCCTAACACCGCCGCAAGCGCCTGATAGGCGACGCGGATGACGTTGTTTTCCGGCTGCTGTGCGGTCAGGGTCGAGCCGGCCGTCTGTGCGTGAAAGCGCAAGGCGAGCGAGCGCGGATCCTTCGGCGCATACCGCTCCATCATCAGCTTCGCCCACAGCTTCCGCGCCGCGCGAAATTTCGCCACTTCTTCAATGAAGTCGTTATGCGCATTGAAGAAGAACGACAGACGCGGTGCGAACGAATCGACCGGCAGACCGCGCTCGACTGCGGCTTGCACGTACTGCAAGCCGTTGGCGAGCGTGAACGCCACTTCCTGTACGGCCGTCGATCCCGCCTCGCGAATGTGATAGCCGGAAATCGAGATCGTGTTCCAGCGCGGAACTTCCTTCGCGCAGAACTCGAAGATGTCCGTGACGATGCGTAAGGACGGCGCGGGCGGAAAAATGTACGTGCCGCGCGCCGCGTACTCTTTGAGGATGTCGTTCTGAATTGTGCCGGAGAGCTTCGTCCAATCCGTGCCCCGCCGTTCGGCGACGACCAGCAGCAGCGCGAGCAGGATCGACGCCGGCGCATTGATGGTCATCGAGATCGAGACCTGGTCGAGCGGAATCTCGGCGAGCAGCGTCTCCATGTCTCCGATCGAATCGATCGCCACGCCGACCTTGCCCACTTCGCCGCGTGCGCGTCCGTCGTCGGAGTCCATTCCGATCTGCGTCGGCAGGTCGAAGGCCACGGAAAGCCCTGTGGTGCCGCGCTGCAGAAGATAGCGGTAGCGCGCATTCGATTCGGCCGCGGTCGAGAAGCCCGCGTACTGGCGCATGGTCCAGAGTTTTCCGCGGTACATCGACGCCTGCGGGCCGCGCGTGAACGGGAATTTGCCCGGTTCGCCGATATCTTCGGCGGTGAAGTTGCGGTCGTGGAGATCGCTCTCGCTGTAGAAGAGAGGACGGTCAGTCATCGGGCGCAGTTGTATCACGCGGCGCGCGCACCAAAATTTACGGTTGGCAGGGGACGATTTAAGGAACATAATTTCCCTCATGCGTCCAAAATCCGTAGTTCTGGCGGTATTCCTCTGTCTATTTTCCATGGCTGCGACCGCTGCGGAGATCTCGCGCGTCGCGCCCGAGATGATCCGTTTCGGCAATCCTGAGGAGTTCCTCTCGATCTACGGCAGCGGTCTCGATCAGCACGAGTCGGTCGTCGTCACCTTCTCCGGCGCCGGGCAGGAGATCGTGCTCGAGCCGAGCTCCATCTCATCCGGTCAGCTCGAGGTGTGGGTGCCGTTCGAAGTGGTCACGCGCGAAGGCAGATACGCGGTCAGCGTGACGATCAAAGACGGTACGGTCGTGCAGCAGCTCGGCCCTCTGTCGTTCTCGGTCGCTCCTGCACTGGAAGGGCCGCCGAACCTCATCCTGCCCGAGGCGATCGTCATCGAGGCGAAATCGCCGCGGGGCATGAGCGTGCCGTTCCATGTGGTCGCGACGACCTTCACCGGACAGCCGCTCACCGCCGCCTGCGATCATGAATCGGGCGCGCTCTATCCGATCGGAACGACGCATGTGCTCTGCAGCGCAACCGACAACTTCGGCACCGTGCAGGGAGAGTTCGACATCGTCGTGGCCGACTTCACGCCGCCTGTCGTCACCGTGCCCGCAGATTTTGCGAGCGCCACGTCGACCGTGACGTTCGAAGCCTCCGCGATCGACGACATCGACGGCGCCGTTCCGGTCTCGTGCTCGCCGCAGTCGGGCAGCGTCTTCGAGCCGGGTGTGACCGAGGTCGTCTGCGTCGCGTATGACGCGCAGCTCAACCCAGGCCTCGGCATCTTCCGCGTCACCGTGGGCGGCCTCCCGCCGCAGATCACCGTGCCGCAGGACATCACGTACGAAGCCGAGAAGCCTGAGGGTGCGGTCGTGACGTTCGAAGTCTCCGCGACGAACAACGGGACGATCACCTGCAATCACAAGTCGGGCGACACGTTCCCGATCGGAAAGACGGTCGTGCAGTGCACCGCCACCAACACTTCCGGCTCTGCGAGCGGCAGCTTCAACATCATCGTGCAGGACACGACCGCGCCGCAGATTCTGAAGGTCGAGGTCTCGCCCGACACGATCTGGCCGCCCGATCACAAGATGGTGCGCGCGACGGTCACCGTGGTCACGTTCGACCTCGCCGACGTCGCGCCGGTCTCGAAGATCATTTCCGTCACGTCGAATCAGCCGGTCAACGGCACCGGCGACGGCGACATGGCGCCGGACTGGAAGATTGTCGGCGACCTCAAAGTGGACCTGCGCGCGGAGCGCTCGGGTGACGTCGATCGCGTCTACACGATCCGCGTTGAGACGACCGATGCGAGCGGCAACAGCACGACGGCAGACGTCACCGTGCGCGTCTCGCAGTCGCGCCGGCGGTCGGTCCGCTAACGCACAAACACGGACTTTTCCGAGAGCGGCGGCCTGCGGGTCGCCGCTCTTTTTTTGCCGCTATACTGGCGCTCCTTTCGACGTATGGGTCTCTCCGGAAATCTCCAGACGATGCTCCCGGGCGATCTGCTCCAGTGGCTCAGCCTGGGGCAGAAGACCGGAACGCTCGTCGTGACGAACAAGCGCGTCGAGAAGAAGATCTTCTTCCGCCGCGGCCGCGTCATTTCCTCTGCCTCCAACGATCCGCGCGAATACCTCGGCCAGTTCCTCATGAGCCACGGCTACCTGAGCGAGCCGGAGTTGAAGAAGGCGATGGAGGTGCAGCTCCAGTCGGGCATTCTCCTCGGCAAGATTCTGGTGATGATCGAGGTCATCACCGAGCCCGATCTGCAGCGCCTCATGCGCCTCAAAGCGGAGGAGGAGATCTACGACATCTTCCTCTGGAACGACGGCGAGTTTTACTTCGTCGACGACGAGCTGCCGCAGCAGGAGATGATCCCGCTGCAGGTCGACGTCACCGGCATCATCATGGAAGGCACGCGGCGCGTCGACGAATGGGCGCGCATCCGCGAGATCGTTCCGAACGAGGCGGTGATCCCGGTGATGCTCAAGCCGCTCGACACGGACGAACTGGAAGAAGTGGAAGAGCCGATCGTTCGCGCGATCGACGGCAAGCGAACCATCGCGGAGCTCGTGCTCGAGAGCCGCTCCTCGGCGTTCACGGTGTCGTCGACGGTTTCCGCGCTGGTGCGCCACGGCTTCGTGAAGCTGGTCGATCCGACCACGCAGAAGATGGCGCGCATCGCGGAAGAAACGGTCGCGCCGATCGCGCCCGCGACGGACGACCGGAAGGCGGAGTTCAGCGAAAGCGACGAGATCACCTCGATGCTCAACGCGGCGCAGGCGGCATTGCGCGCGAGAGACTTCGAGAAGACGCAACGTCTTTTGCGTGCGGCGCAAAACCTCGATCCGAATCACGCGAAGGTGCGCACGGCCGTGAAAGGTGCGGAGACGGTGATCCTCAGCGAGCTGCGCACGCAGGGGCTGCTCGACTCGAAGGTGCCGCGCGTGGCGAAGGCGCTCGAAGAAATTACGCAGATGAACTTCTCGCCGAACGAAGGCTTCATCCTCTCCCGCATCAACGGCCAGTGGGACATCGGATCGCTGATCAAGATCTCGCCGATCCGCGAGACCGACGCGATGCTGATTTTCTACAAGCTGTACAAGGACGGAATCATCGCGCTCGACTAGCGTCGAGCGGGCGTTGGGCTTTGGGCGTTGGGCGGTTGGGGTGCTGGGCCTGGGCCTCGCTCGTCGCGGCGCCCCTCATCCGCCCTCCGGGCACCTAAGGGCTACCTGCCCGCCTTTTCCCCTCGCCCCGCTTGCGGGGAGAGGGTGGCGCGAAGCGCCGGGTGAGGGGCTGTGAGCGATTACGGCAACGCCGAATTACGCGAGGCCGACGGCCTCGCGTAATTCAACTTCCAGCGCATTCATCTCCCCCTGATCCTTTTCATGGTCATACCCGAGCGCGTGGAGTACGCCGTGCGCGATCAGGTAGCGGATCTCGGTGGCGAGGGAATGCTTTTCGTCGGCGGCCTGGCGGCGGGCCTGGTCGACGGAAATGACGATGTCGCCCAGGGGGCGGCCTTTGGCGGAGGGCTCGTTGTAGGAGTCGTCGGCGGGGAAGGTGAGGACGTCGGTGGTCTTCCCCTTTTTCCGGAACTTTTTATTGAGCTCGGTCATCGCCTCGTCGTCGACGAACGCGATCGAAATTTCGGTGATCTCTTCCTCGAGCTTGTCCATGTTCTCGAGCGCGAGCAGCACTTTGCGCGTGAATGCGGCGATCTCCCGCTTGCTGAAGCGGGCGACCGCCACTCCTGTCACCTCGACGTTCGTCACGCGCTCGCGTTCCCGGACGCGGCTTCTCTCTCCCGATCGTTCGCGTCATACGCGGTGACGATCTTCGCGACGAGCGGATGGCGGACGACGTCCTTCTGATTGAAATCGAAAAAGCGCAGCCCTTCGACTCCTTCGAGAATGCGGCGCACTTCGCGCAGTCCCGACTTTTTCCCATCCGGAAGATCGACCTGCGTGATGTCGCCCGTCACGACCGCCTTCGAGCCGAAGCCGAGGCGGGTAAGGAACATCTTCATCTGCTCGGGAGTCGTGTTCTGTGCCTCGTCGAGAATGATGAATGCATCGTTGAGCGTGCGGCCGCGCATGAACGCGAGCGGCGCGATCTCGATGATGCTGCGCTCCATCAGCTTCTCCACTTTCTCGAAGCCGATGATGTCGTAGAGCGAGTCATAGAGCGGGCGCAGATAGGGATTGATCTTTTCGGCGATGTCGCCCGGCAGAAATCCGAGGCGCTCGCCCGCTTCGACGGCGGGGCGGCAGAGGACGATGCGCTTGATCGTCTTGTCCTGCAATGCGGCGGCGGCCGCAGCGACCGCGAGATACGTCTTGCCCGTACCGGCAGGGCCGACGCCGAAGACGATGTCGTTGTCGATGATGCTCTGCAGATAGAGCTTCTGCGCCATGTTGCGCGGCGTGACCACGCGGCGGATCGACTGCCCCACCGACTCGTCGGTGAAGAACTCGACCAGGTTCGCCTCCGGGCGATCGCGCGTCACGCGCACGCCGGTCTGCACGTCCGACTTTTTGAGCGGGAACCCCTGCTCGATCAGGTTCTGCAACTCGCCGAGGAGCTTGTGCACCGTGGCACTGTTCTGCGCGTTGCCGGAGACGAAAAGCTCGCGGCCGCGCGACGAGATCTTCACGTCGAAGGCATCTTCGATCGTGCGGATGTTCTCGTCGTGATTGCCGAAAAGGGTATGGGTCTGCTGCTCGTCGAGAGTGAGCTCAAAAGACGTCTTCTGATCTGCCATGCAACCTCATGCAATGAAAAAACTGATCCACACCTCGCCGTACTCGGCGCGGCGTTCCGGCTGAAGCCGGGTCAGTGTCGTCGTAAATGGTTCGGTGCGCCGCCGGTGCTCGATCGCTACGAGCGCTTCGGAGGCGAGGCCGGGATGCTGGTCGAGAGTCATCAACAGTTCGTCGTACTGCGCGAACGCGTACGGCGGATCGGCGTAGATCACGTCGAAAACCTCACTGCCGAGCCGCTTGATTCCGGCGAGCGCATCAGCGGTCACGGTGCGGATCGGCGCCTCGAGCTCGCGCGCCGCTTTGTCGATTGCCGCCGTGTGTCTGCGCGAGAGGTCGATGGCCACGCATTCCTTTGCACCGCGCGAGAAGGCCTCGAACGAGAAAATCCCGCTGCCGGCGTAGAGATCGAGAAAGCGCGCGCCGTGAATGCGCGGGCCGACGATGTTGAAGAACGCCTGACGCGCGCGTTCGGAAGTGGGGCGGACGTCTTTCTCCGGCACGGCGATGCGGCGGCCGCGCAACGTGCCGGCGGTAATGCGGATCACCGCGCCTTCGCCCCCACGAAATAGAGGTGGAGGTCTTTCTTCGCGACGTAGATCGTCGTCGGGGCGTCGAGGCATTTGAGCTCGACGACCGGATCGGAGCTCGGCACGACACGCACCACGCGATACGTTCTGCGATCTTCGGCCACGAGCTCGTCGCCCGCTTTCGGTTCATAGCCGGCGACGCTCGAGGTGACCTCGCGATCCTCCGAAATGGCGCGCAGCAGATCGCGCAGCGGCGTGACCTGATCGGTCAGTTCTTTGGTGACGATGCTGCGCGGATTGAACACGCGCTCGACGAACGCGCCGTTGGTGTCATAAATGCGAATGAGCGAACGGCTGTCGCGCTCCGGCCGCGGGAGATCGCGGCCGTCGATCGCGCTGAGCGTTTTTGCGTTCACCGCGCCGAGGTAGGAGTGCAATGCGTCCAGCGGAATCATGACCTTCTTGCGGATCGTCGCGGCGCCGGTCATCCGCACCACGACCAGCCCGCCTTCAAAAATCGAGAGCCGCTGCACGAGCGTGCCTTCGGTGGTCATGAAGTCGACGATCGGCTTGCGCAGACGGCCATCGAGCAGCTGCGAGCCGACCGCCTGCTCAGCCCCAGCGAGATCGGGGATGTCGTATTTGCGCATCCCGCGATTGTTCGGAATCGAGGTCGCGATCGCGCCATCGGGCGGCGCGGGCTCGACCTGCGAGATGTCGTGCTGCGCGAGCGCGGGGAGCGCGCTGAGCAGAACCACGGCGACGCGAAGTGCGCGCATGCAGGCAGTCTACCGTCGCTCAGGACTCGGCGGCGTTGTTTTCGAACAATTGCCGCGCGACCTTACGCGCATACGAGCGCGCTTCTTCGAGCGCGATTGCGCCCGAAAACACAGCCTCGCGCGTTTGCTCGAGCGCCTGCGCCACGTGCGGCCCGCCCGGCACTTCGAGATCGTTGCCGCGCAACGGCAGCTTGAAATTCTCGAAGTCGCGGTATCTCTGAATGTGCCGCTGCTCGTCGGGCAGATCGGTTTCCAGCACCGCCAGCGTCTCCGGCGCAACGCTGCGATAGATGCCGAAGCGTTCGCGATCGGTCGTCGCGGCGCCGAGTGCTTCTTCGACGCGCGGCAATTCATTGGCGATTTCGACCACCGCCCGCGCGCGCTTCTGCGAGAAGCCGGAGCCTTCGAAATCGACCGGCGACGCATCGCCGCGCAGAAGCGCGCCGGTATAGAGCACGTGCCGGTCGAGGTCTTCGTCCGATTCGACGCGCTCGTGAATCGCGTCGAGCCGCGACCGCAACGCTTCGCCCGCGCGATTGCCGAACAGCACGCGCAACGCACCGCGGCGCGCGAGATCGCTCAGCACCAGCGGCGCCTCGTCTTCATCCATCGCAAGGAACAGCTCGCGCCAGATGCGCTCTTTCGAAACGCTGTCGAGCGCATTCGCCTCGATTGCCGCCTGCATCAATTCTTCGGTGTGCGCCTCGATCGCGAAGCCGAGGCGGGAGGCGAGACGCACCGCGCGAAAGATGCGCGTCGGATCGTCGATGAAACTCTTGTCGTGCAGCACGCGCACGACGCGGTTCTCGAGGTCCTGCGCGCCGCGCGACGGATCGTGCAGCGCACCGTTGATGAGATCGAGCGCGATCGCGTTGATCGAGAAATCGCGCCGCAGCAGATCGTCTTTCAACCGTCCCGCGGTCACCGCCGGCAATGCGCCCGGATGGCGGTACCGCTCTTTGCGCGCGGTGGCGATGTCGATGTCGGGAAAGCCGCTCGCGGTGACCTTGTACGTGAGGAACTGCGGGAACGAACGCACGCGGCCGTCGACCCGTTTCGCGATCGCGCGGGCGAGCGTCGAACCGCCCGTTTCGAGCGTGAGGTCGATGTCGATCGCACGGCGGCCGAGGAGGACGTCGCGAACGGGACCGCCGACGAGGAAGGGGTGGCAGTCCTTCTCCGCGGCGACCTCTTTCACGATGTCGACGGCGCGCCGCTGCGGGTTCGAGAGTTCGTCGAGAAGGCTCATCGGATCAGCCGTTCATAGAGCGCTGTGAGGACGCGAAGCCGCTGCCTCGCCCGGAATTTCGAGGCGGTTTGCCGTGCCGCGAATTGTTTGCTCTCAGCGACCTCTGTTTTGAACAGGGCGGCTAGTATCGCATGAGTCATCTCGTTCGGATCGCCGGGTGGAACGAGGAAGCCGGTGCGCCCCTGTTCGAGGCGCTGCGCGTTGATCGCAGTCCGCGACGCAACTACCGGCAAACCAAAGACTAACGCCTCGGCGGTGAAGCCGCCGTAGTCGCTCTCCGACACCGCCGGATCGGCCCAGACGTCTACAGCCGCGAGATCGCGCGGGGTGGGCTCGTGGCTGATGAGCGCCCAGGTGACGTCGGAGCGGAATCGATGGATGCGGGAGAGTGTCTGGTCGACCATATTGCGCGTTACGTCACGCGCAAATGATCCGACGGTCTTTACGTCTCGCGCAAGCGGAGTGAAGCGCGTTTCGAAGAACGAATCGTCAACCGCCTCGGGCAGTGCGGGCTCGGTGAGCGGCGTGACGACCTGCTTCGGCGGAACCGGCCGCCGGAACGACCAGCGCGATTGCGGCATGGCGGCCGAGGAGAGGTAGGGGAGCGGGAAGCCGACGAAGGGGGCGGTGGGCAACTCGCCGGTCGCGTAGACGTGTGCGACGTCAGCCCGCACGCGTTTGATCTCCTCGAGGGAGACTGCAACCACTTCGTGCTGACCTGCCAGCGCCGCCGCGTCGATGCGCTGCAGCTTGCGCTCGAACGCCGATGCACCGGAGAGAACGATTTGCGCGATCCGCATCGGCGGTAAACTCTATTGCAGTTATGGAGTGCGGCGGCAGAGCCGCCGCTCTGTTACGCCGCGGCAGAGCCGCGGCTCC
>JALYOB010000560.1 GCA_030857085.1 Acidobacteriota bacterium
GGCTTGGCCTGCAGACGGGTCCAGGGGCCGTGCCCCTGGCCGCCGGAGGCCCCCGCTCGTCCCCACGTACAATGCGCATGGATGAGCACGAATCCGATCGTGCCGCTCCCACGCGGCGAAACCTCTGAATCTCCCGCGGCCACGCCGCGGCCGCGCATTTCGTGGGAAGAGGTCACCGCCTTCTCCGTCATCGGCGCGGGAGTGCTGTTCATTCTCGTGCAGCACCTCGTCTCGGCCGCGGTCGCAGGGCTTGCGCTCTATCTGATTCTCGATCGCGTCTCCGCGCGCTTTCAGGGACGGATGTCGAAAGGGATCGTCCGCCCGCTGGCGCTGCTCGTCGTCGCTACGGCCACCGCCGCTCTCGTTGCCGCGGCGGTCGCGCTCCTCGTCACGATGTTGCGCCGCGGCGCCGGCAACGTCCCCGCGATGATGGAGCAGATGGCGGACATTCTCGGGTCCATGCGACTGTGGCTCGGAGGGCTCGGCCGCAGCTTCATCCCCGAGGTGCTGACGGATGCGGAAGAGTTCAAGGTGACGGTGATGGCGTGGCTCAAAACCCACGCACAGACGTTGCGCGCGGGAAGCATGTGGCTCGGCGTCGGGCTGGTGCACATGATCATGGGCATCCTCCTCGCGATTCTCGTCTTCTTCCGCCACATCACGGCCAAAGACGAAGAAAACCGTGGCCCGCTCGCGCGACATCTCGTCGACAAAGTCGATCGCTTCGCGCATGCGTTCGGCCGCATCGCCACCGCGCAGATCAAGATCTCGGCGGTCAACACGGTGCTCACCGGGTTGTATCTGCTGGTCGTGCTGCCGTTGTTCGGGATTCGCGTGCCGTTCGGCACGACCCTGGTCGTGATCACGTTTCTCTGCGGCCTCATTCCGGTCCTCGGCAATCTCATCTCCAATACCGTCATCACCATCCTCTCCCTCGGCGTCTCGATGGGGACTGCCATCGCATCGCTGACGTTCCTGGTGGTGATCCACAAACTCGAGTACCTCATCAACTCCCGCATTGTCGGCGGCGAAACCGATTCGCAGGCGTGGGAGATCCTTCTCGCGATCTTGGTCGGCGAAGCGGCATTCGGTGTGGGTGGCGTGGTGATGGCGCCGATCGTTTATGCGTTCATCAAAAGGGAGTTGAGAGATCGGGGATTGGTGTAGCTCTGTGTCATTCCGAGCGAAGTCGAGGGATCCCCTGCGGCTGCACGAGATGCGCTCCCGATGAAGGGGATGCCTCGACTTCGCTCGGCATGACAGAGAGCGGCAACCGGCAACAGGTCCACCGCGTGCCGCTATAATCGCGAGGAGAGGTCCAACTTCAATGCATTTCAGATGGGCGGTAGTGCTGTGTGCAGCGTTTGCCGCGGCCGGCGTGCGCGCGGAGAGTGCGCTCGTCGTCGCCGGGGGCGTGTTTCAGGATCGCGCCGCGCTTGCGGTGCGCGCGAATTTCGTTCCGGCGCCGAACGTGCGCGTGAAGCTGTATCGCGACAATGGCGATCGCGTTCCGAATGCGACCGACGTTCCGCTCGCATCCGCGCGCACCGACGCCTCGGGCGTTTACGTCTTCCGCTCGATCGCGCCGGGCGACTACTGGGTTGCGGTCGACTCTCATTCGTTCGCTGCGAACGCCTGGCCGGAGCAGACGTTCGGTCCCGCCGGCTCGCTTTGCGCGCAGCCGGACGGCAGCTCGCGCACGACCTGGTTCGAAGGCGCATGCTTCGGCGGACGCACGGCCGCTTCTGATGATGCGAATGCGCTCGCGACTTCCGAACACGTCGCATTCGTTTCGTTGCGCGAGAGCGCGACCGCGGTCGATTTCGCATTCAGCTACGACGCCGTCACCTCCACCGCCGACGGCGCGAACGTGCAGGGCACGCTGCGCCAGTTCATCGCCAACGCGAATGCGGTCAGCGGTGCGAACTCGATGCGCTTCGTGCCGATCGAGCGCGCGACCGAACGGACGGCCGCCGATCTCGGCGTGCCGCCGCGCTGGTGGACCATCACCCTCGCCTCCCCTCTCACCGAGCTGACCGATCCCGACACGACGATCGACGGCACGGCGTACAACTTCCTCTCGCCCGCTTCAAAGAGCGACGTGAATCCCGGCCGCTACGGCGAGTCGGCCACGATCAAGAGCGATGTGCCGATCGTCCCGCGGCTTGAAAAGCCGGAGCTCGACATTGCACTCGCCGGCACGGATGGTCTGGTCTGCGCGACACGCTGCGGCATCCGCGCGGTTGCGCTGCATGGCGCGACCAACGCGGTCGTTGCGCGCAATGGCGTGCGTTTCGAACACGTGCTCGTCGGCGCAACGCCGGACGTCCTGCCCTCCGCACCGTTCGGCACGACAGGCGTGCAGATCGAGAAAGGTCTCGCGATCGCGCGGCAGCTGCTCGTGACCGCGCAGACGCGCGCGGGCATCATCATCGGACGCGAGGCGCAGCTCGACGCGGAGAATCTCGACGTCACCCGCTGCGGCGATCCCGCGCGCGGCGCGGGCGTCCTGCTCCTGTCCGACGGCTCGACCATTCGCTCGTCGACGATTGCCTCGAATCCCGGCGTCGGCATTCTCATCGGCTCGCCCGATGGTTCCGCGCCGGCGAACGGCAACACGATCGACGGCTGCACGATCGCCGGCAATCAGGCGGGCGTGATCTTCGGCCCCGGCTCCTCGCGCAACGTCGTCACCCGCAACGACATCATGTGGAACCGCCTCGGCGGCGTGACCAGCGCGCCGTTCGAAAACGCCTCGCTTGCGCCGCGCGAGAATCGCCTCAGCGCGAATCGCTTCAATGAAAATGGCCTGCGGCCGATCGTCCTCAATCTCGCCGCCGAGAATCCGAACGAGCTCGCGCGCGGTGCGGAGAGTTGCGAACGCATCGCGACCGCGGCGAACGGCGGCATCCCCGTTCCGGTCATCACTGCCGTGAATGTCATGGCGGAAGGAAACGCGGCGCGCGTGACGATTCGCGGACGCGCCTGCCCTGGCGAAGTGGTCGAGCTCTATCAGTCGTTCGTCACGTCGGGCGTGCGCGAGAAGCGTCCCGAACTGCCGCGCATTCGCGATGAGAAGAAGGAAGGACGCGAGACGATCGGCAATCAGCAGCGCGCCTTCGCCCTCCCTTCCATCGGCGAGTTCAATTACCTCGGCGTCGCCAACACCGCCGCCGACGGCACATTCGAAGCGACCTTCCCGCTCCCGCTGCTGACGCAGAACAAAGTGATTCAGGGGGAGATGGAAGAGACGAACATCTGGGCCAGTCAGGTGCTGCCGGGCGCCCAGCCGTCGGAACGGGCGTTCTCTGCGATTGCGATCGATCCGGCGGGGAACACGTCCGAGATGAGCGTGCGGAGATTAGTGGAGTAGTGG
>JALYOB010000133.1 GCA_030857085.1 Acidobacteriota bacterium
GGATCAACCTGGTCGACGCGGTCGCCGAGGCGGGGGTGGGACACTTCGTCTTCAGCACCCTCCCCCCGGTGGAGCGGGCCACCGGCGGCCGCCTCCGCTCCCCGCACTTCGACCTCAAGGCCCGGATGGAGGAGCACGCGCGCTCGCTCGGCCTCCCCGCCACCTTTGTCCACGCCGCGTACTACTTCGACAACTTCCTCTACTTCTTCGTCCCGCAGCGGCAGGAGGACGGCAGCTACCACTTCGGCTTCCCGCAGGGCGACACGCCGCTGGCGGCGATGTCGGTGAGCGACGTCGGCGCAATCGTCGCGCAGATCTTCGAGCAGCCGGAAAACTACCTCGGCAAAGTGGTGAAGCTTGCGGGCGATGAATTGCCGCCCGCCGAATACGCGGCAATCATGAGCCGCGTTTCCGGTGCGAACATCCGCTATGCGTACATCCCCCGCGAAGTCTTCGCCTCGTTCGGCTTTCCCGGCGCAGCCGACCTCGCGGACATGTTCGAGTACTACCGCACCGTGATGCCCAGCCGCGCAGAAGAGGTCGAGAAATGCCGCGCGCTCGCGCCGGAGCTTCAGTCGTTCGCGACGTGGGCCGAGCGCAACGCGGCGGCGCTGCGCGGCTCGCTCGAGAGCAGCGCAGCCTGAGCAACTTCCTGTAAACAGCGGAATCGCATCGCGCAGCGAGGCGTAAAATCGCGCGATGCGATTCCGCATCATCCTTGCCGCTCTCTTCGTGACGCTCCTCTCCGCAACCGCGCGGGCGACGGATCCCGCCGCGGCCATCAACAAGGCGAGAGAGGAGATCAGCGCCGGCCGTCCTGCGGTGGCGCTGCGCCTGCTGCGCGAGGCGACTTCCGCGGCAGCCGCAATGACGGATCTCAGGCAGCGTTCTGCCGCATTGTCGGCGCTACACTTTTACGCGGCGGTCGCCGCATCCGCGTTAGGCGACAAAGAGCAGGCCACTGCCGATCTGCGCGCGCTGTTTCTGTACAGCCCGAACAGCAAGCTCGATACGAGCCGCTTTCCCGCCGAGTTCGCGACGCTGTTCAAAGAGGTGCAGCACGGCGTGACGCGCGGCCGCGAGAATCCCGCTTCGTTCGATGATGCCTATCCCGGTTATCCCCCCGCGGAGACGAGCAGCGCATGGCCGCTCACCACCTGGGGCGCTTCCAGCGAGTTCCAGATTCTCGCGACGCCGAGAGAAAAGGAAGCGTGGGGCCGGCTCAATGACGATGCCGGGCGCCGCGCGTTCATTGAGACGTTCTGGAGCGAACGCGATCCCGATCCGTCGACGAGCGTCAATGAAATGCGCGTCGAAATCCTGCAGCGCGTCGCGTTTGCGGACGTTGCCTTCATCGAAGGAGCGGACGCACGGGGGTCATTGAGCGATCGCGGCCGCGTATTCGTGCTGTTAGGCCCGCCGAAGCGTGTGAAGATCCGCCCGCTGACCCGCCGCGAAGTCGGCTCCGCCCCGCGCCGCACGCTCGATGCCGGCAATGCAATGGAAGAGTGGACGTATTTTCGCGAGCAGCTTCCGAAGAAAATCCCCCACAACGAACTGCTCTTCCACTTCATCAGCAGCGGCGGCTCGCTCGTGCGCCGCATGCAGCACGAGTTCCTCGCCGACAAAGCGATCCTCGACGCGCCTGCCGCACTGAAACGCGATTAGTCTGGAGTGCGGCCACGCCCAGTCGCCGCTTTGACTGCGGTGATTGAGTCAAAGCGGCGACTGGCGTCGCCGCACTCCATATGGCGCGTTCAGCGCAAGTTCGCGCTGCAGCTGTCGCACGCCTCAGTCGGGGGCTTGCATTCGTCAATGTCATGACAGACCTGGCGAATCGTCCCGTCTGCAGCGACGCTGACCACACGCGGCACGACGTCGAGCCGTGATTGCAGGACCTGCGGCGCCATCCGATCGACAAAGTACAGCGGAGCCGCGTTCGCGACTGCCGCGACGATCTTGCTCGACAGCGCGCGCGGACGCAGGGAAACCACAACCACGTCCGACGGCTGCTTTTCGCGCATGCGCGACAGGACCACTTCGCATCGCGGGCAGCCCGGATCGACGATCACGAACCGGAGATCGCGGCGGAGCTGCTGAGGAAGCGTCACGCTTTTGCCTGCGCTGTCGCGAGCGAGAAATGCAGGGAATCGCTCCCCCACCTTCATCGCCTGCTTCGTGCGGTTGTCGCGCGCGATTGCTCGCAATTGCGCATTCTCGCGGCGCAATGCGAAGTTCGAATAGATGAGGGCCGCGAATACAGCCAGGAAGGCCGCCTGCAGGCCGATGCGTGCGTAGCGGCTCGACGTTCGTTCTTGCATCCGTTCTCCAGAAAGAGAGCGCGGCGCGAGCACAGGGCATGGCGGCCATGCCCGCGCCGCTGCCGAAGTCAGTAGCAGTATCCGTTGACGACGCAGTCTTCCTGCAACGTCTGCCAGTTGTACGAACAGATGAGGTAGTGACAGTCGTAATAGCCGCTGTTGCCGCAGCTGGAAGTCTCGACGCGCCGGTAATCGGTCACGATTCCTTCCTGACTGCTGCCGGTGCAGCCTCGCCATTTGTAGCCGACGACCACGTCGTACGTGTCGTCTTCGTAGAACTCGGTGTAAACCTCATTGGCCGGCATGCTCTGCACACTCGAAACGACGCCGAGGATGAGCAACGCCGAAGCTGCTGCAATTCGCCATTTCCTCATTGTGAGACTCCTTCTGCCATGCACTATGGGCGCAGGGTAGCGAGAGGAGCTCACGACGTCAATTCAATTCGAGACAATCACCGCCCGCCGCGGAGGAACGCCTGCAGACGCGGCTGATTGGGGTCGATGGCCAGGGAGCGGGCGAAGCTCTGTTTCGCCTCCTCTTCGCGGCCGAGGCAGATCTGGGCGATGCCGGCGGAGGCATAAGGGACGGGGCTGGAGGCATCGAGTTCCATTGCGGCGCGGAAATCCTCGAGCGCGCCGGCGCAATCCTGTGTCTCGATGCGGTAGCGGCCGCGGAAGAGGCGCAGCTCCATGTCGTCCCGTTTCGCGTTGACCGCCTGCTCGAGCAGACGCAGGCTGCGTTGTGCGGAGCCATTGCGCTGATAGCCGATGGCGCGGCCGATGAGGAACTTGCGGCCGTCGGGCAGTCCATGCGCGAATGCGCGCACGAGCAATTCATCCGAACGATCGAGCTCGCGGTTCTGCTGGAGAAGGAGATCGCTGTAATTCCACAATGCAGAGGCGAGATTGGGATCGATCTCGATCGCCTTCTCGAACGCTGCAATCGCTTCCGTGGTCTGTTTGCGATCGCGGTAAATGAGCCCGCGATTGTTGTACCAGCCGCCGGTGTGCGTCGACTTGCCCGCAATGCCGGCGGGAGCCGCACTCGACTCCCCTGCCGAGATGTAGCCGAGCGCCTTCAGTTTCGCCAGTTCCTCCTGCGCCGCGCCCTGAGACGGCGCACCTTCCATGACCGGCCTCATTGGCGCAAAGTGCGCGCGATAATCGGCAGTGGCCGCGCGCGCTGGGACGAAAATCGGCGGAGCGGCGACGTTCTGTCCCGCAGGCATGCCGCTCAATGCAAGGAGTGTCGAGGCGATCTGCGTGATGTGCTGTTCGGGTGCAGTGCGGCCGGCCGCGGGGATGCCAGGGCCCCAGAGGAGATAAATCCCCTGTTTACGATGCCACTTCGCTGCAGTGGCGGCGGCAAAGCTCGACAGCTCTGTGGGGCGATCTTCGAACCAGTGGAAGCCGTGATCGGAGGCGAGCATGAGCCGTGCGCCGTGCTTCTGTGCAATCGCCTTGTAATTGCCGAGGATTGTGTCGACGTGGCGAAAGTATTGTTCGGGAACGCCGGAGTAGAGAGAGAAATCGCGCTCGCTGATGTGCGGCTGGCGCGGCGCGGTGTAAGCGGCGAATACATGGCCCACACTGTCCGTCCCCTGCAGATAGAGGACCGTCAGATCGGGCAATTTCTCATTGAGAGCAGTGCGGGCGAGGCGATCATAAACGTCGGTCTCGATGAGAATGCGCCGTAACGCGCTGACCGGGTGCGAGTAAGGATCGGTTGCGCGGCGGCGTTCGTCGAACTCCTGCTGCGTCAGCCAGGGGAAGTATCGGGTCAATGCACTGTAATTGACCTCCCCTTCCACCTCACTGAGGATCTTGCGCGCCCACGGCTCGCGCGCGGGCGGATAGACCACCCCTTTCGGCGGCGTCGATTCGGAGAAAAGAAAGGTGAAGAAACGGTCGGAGACGAGAAGACCGCGTACCGGCTCGGCGGGATAGGTCGCCCACAATCCGAACGTCGCCGTCGTCTTGCCCGCCTGCGTAGCCATGTTCCATACGGCGGGCACTTTGCGCTCGTCACTGGTGATCGGTTCCTTTGTCCCCGTCGAGGGGTGAAAGCGGGTGAAGTCGAGAATCTCGTGCTCGAGCGGCGACGTGCCGGTCATCATCGTCGTCCAGAGCAAGGGCGAGAGAGGCGGATGTTCGGTTAGTAAATCGCCGGCCGTTCCCTCGCGCACGAGCGAGGCGAGATTCGGCATTGCGCCCGCGCGCATATAGGCGTCGAGGAGTTGCCAGTCGGCGCCGTCAAGTCCAATGAAAATCACCGGCGGCTGTTTGATTGCCTTCGACGCGATTTCCGGAACCGCCAGTGTGGCGATGGCGCTCTCCGGAATCTGCGGGCGGACGGCGACAGAGCGGGGCTTCACGCTCCAGTCGCGCAATTGTGCCTGTAATGCCGCCACGGCGAGATCGCTGGCGCGGCGGGGATCGCGGCGCAGCATTTCGACGTCGGCGCGTGCAATCCAGCTCTGGACGAATGCGCCGACGCGCGTCTGGAGCGACGAACACCAGTCGCCGTCGGGCCATTGTGCGGGGAGGCGGGAGGGGACGGCGTAGTCGAAGCGAATGCCGACCGGAATGGTCTCTCCGCCTGCGTCTTCGACCGCGTAATTGCGATCGAAGCGCGCGAAACCGTCGGCGAACGGCGCAATACATTGCCGCGCGCGCAATGGCGCGAAGCCGATGCGGCTCGCAATGACGCGCAGACCGTCATCAGTGCGAATGATGCGCGCGCTGCCGGCGGGCTGAATGCGGAGGGTGAAGAAAAGCGCGGCCGCAATGGCGAGAAAAATGGCGACGGCGACGGCGGTCCGCTTCATTGCGGCAAGACTAACGGATGAGGTTCGGGCGGTATGCCCAAAAAAGAAGGCCCCCGTTGCCGGGGGCCTTCGTCAACTGCGTGATGGAGTGATCAGAACGAGAGGCGCAGGCCGAGGCGCAGGCTGCGCGCCGGGGTGAACTGCGTACCGCCCGTGAGGAAGTCGGGGTTCGTCGCCGTGGCGCGGGGGTTCGTGAGAACACCGGCTGCCTGCGGAACCTCGTTCTTCGCGCGGTACAGGATGCCGCCGCCCGGTCCGCAGATCGTCTCCGGGATGCCGGCGCATGCATCGGCGTCGCTCGAGAGGTTGTAGCGCTCGTCGAGGCGGGTCGCCGACTGGCGGTTCAGCACATTGAAGACGTCGAGGATCGCGCTGACGCGGGTCTGACCGAAGTTGATCGGGTAACCGAAGTGGAGGTCGGCTTCGTATTCCGAGGGGCCGCGTCCGAGCGAGCCGCGGGGCACGAGGTAGAACTCATAGTTCTGGTAGCCCGGCGAGTAGCCGTACGCATTGAGCGGGTAGCCCGAGGCGTAGTAGGTCGACAGACCGACGGTCAGGCCGTTGGCCATTCCGCCGTTGAAGGTGTAGCTGCCGTTGAACTTGAACTGGTGCGTGCGGTCGTTCGACAGCAGGCCTTCGTTGTTGATCATGAAGTCGGCGTAGTCGAACGCCGAGTTGATGTTCGGGTCGAGCTGACCGGTCGAGGCCTGGAACAGACCGTCGTAGTTGCCCTCGAGGCGCGACCAGAGGTAGCTGGCGTAGAACTGCGCGCTGTTCGAGAAACGCTTGCGGGCATGGAGCTGCACGCCCTCGAAGGTGCGCTTCACGTCCGGCGCGATGGCCGGCTCGTAGTCGTAGAACGCCATGTTGACGCCCGAACCGACGCCCGGGTTGGCGATGTGGTACTGACCGCTGACCGGGTCGAGGAAGTCTTCGACGACGCGGCCGAGCTTGCGGTACGTGCCCTGAACGCCGACGGCGAGGTTGTTGGCGAGCTCGTACTCGTAGCCGAGCAGCATTTCGTCAACGTATTGACCTTTGAGGTCCGGATCGACCGGGGTGGCGCCGCCGGTCAGCGTGTTGCGCGGAATGCCGGTGCCGGGACGGGAGACTGCGAAGAACGGATCCGGAGCGAAGTTCTTCGGATCGGACGAGAAGTTGTACGCGAAGGCCTGCAGCTCGCCGCCGAACGCGCGGATGTTCATGTCCATCGGGATGGACTCATAGAAGCGGCCGTAGTTCGCGAACAGTTTGCTGCGGCCGTTGCGCATCACGTCCCAGATCACGCCGAGGCGCGGGGCGTACATGTCGTCGAGGACGACGGCGCTCGAACCGAAGCGGTCGCCGAGGTCCTGGCGCTCCCAGCGCAGACCGGCGTTGAGGGTGAAGTTCGGGGTGATCTTCCAGCTGTCCTGCGCGAAGAACGAGGTGTTGACGGTCTCCGGGGTCGTGGTCAGCGGAATGTTGATCTGCCAGGTGGCGGGATTGTCGCGGTCGAAGTTGGCCGCGCGGTCATTGATGTAGTAGCGGTGACGGTAGTAGATGCCGTTCGGGTTGGTAGCGGTGACGAGGTTCGCGTTGCGGCGGATGTAGATGCGCTGACCGCCGCCGCCGTTCCAGCTCTCGTTGTACGCGGAGAGCTTCTCGCGATCGCCGCCGACCTTCAGCTCGTGGCGGCCGATGTAGCGGGTGACGTCGAGCTTGACGGCGTCACGATCGAACTCCTGATCCTGGTGGAACGCGAAGCCGCCGGAAACCGGCAGCGGGCGGCCCGCCGGAACGGTCTGGTCGATGTAGTGGGCCATGCTCTTGCCGGGGCCGGTGAGGTAGCTCTCCTCATGGTGGCGTCCGACCGTACCGTTGAGGAGCCAGTTGCCGAAGACGCCCGAGTAGCGAAGGATGCCGTCGTTGCCGCCGGTCTTCGCATGTCCGAGGAACGTGCTGGGCGGGCCGGCGATGACAGGGTTGGTGGCGCTTCCGAAGAAGTCGCCGAGCGCGCCGTCGTAGTCGCTGGGGTCGCCGAGGATGGAGAGGGTGAGGTTCTGGTTCGCGGTGGCCTGCCACGTCAGCTTGCCGGCGTAGAGGTCGCGGGTCACGTCTTCATCGAGCTCGCTGCCGATGGCGGGCGAGCCCGGCGCACCCTGCAGGTCGCGGATGATGCTGTAGGTGTCGGTCTCGTTCACGCGGTCATAGGCCGCGAAGAACCAGAGGCGGTCGCGGACGACGTAGCCGCCGACGTTGAAGCCGAAGTCGAACTGGTCGCTCACGTCGCCGATCGTGGTGGCGGTGGCCGGACGATCGCCTGCGGTGGTGTTGTCACTCTGGAGTGCGCCGCCCGAGCCGTAGGCGAACGCATCGCCCTTGAACTCGTTGCCGCCGGTCTTGGTGATGGCGTTGACGACGCCGCCGGTCACGCGACCGTACTCGGCCGGGAGACCGCCGGTGATGACCTGCACTTCCTGGATGAAGTCGAAGTTGAGGGTCTTGGCAGCGGTGCCGTTCTCGACGCCCGTCGTATTGAGGCCGTCGATGATGTACTGGTTCTCGGCGCCGGTGGAGCCGTAAACCGTGGTGCCGGCCGCGTCGCTCGACGTGCCCGGCGCGATCTGCGCGACGGCGTAGAAGTCACGTGCGAGCGGCAGAGACTCGATCGTCTCGGACGTGACGTTCGCGCCCGTCTGGTTGCTCGTGACGTCGACGACCGGAGCGTCCGCGGTGACGGTGATCGTCTCCGAGACGTTGGCCGGACGCAGCGTCAGGTCGAGCGTCGTGGTGCGATTCAGACCAACGTTGATGTTGGACTGATTGAGCGGGGAATAGCCGCTCAGGTTCGCGGTGAGGGTGTAGGTGCCCGGAGTCAGGCTCGAGAAACGGAATTCGCCGTTCGAATCAGTGACGGCGACTTTCGTTCCCGGCTGCGTGGGCGAGGTGATCTCCACCGTCACACCTGGAACTGCTCCGGTTGCATCAGAGACACGGCCGACGAGCGCACCGCTGGTGCTCGACTGCGCCATGGCCACTGATGCCACGAGGAGCATCAGAAGCGTTAGGGACAGGAACCTTTTGATCATCGATTCTCTCCTTAGGACGCGTTGTGGCTTTCGAGTTGCCACGGAGCGCGAATCATGACGCGCTCCGCGGCTGGGAATCAACGGGTAAAGACGCCAGAACCAGCGATTTGGCACAAGTTTCCCACAAGGAGAGGCCGATTTGTGGTTACGGTTTGGGAGTTGCGGAAATCCGGCGAGGCGGCACTGCGCTACTTGCCGAGCGCCTCGAGCCACACCCGCCGCACCTCGCTCGCGCCGCGCGCATTCGGCTCGATGATCGATTCGGCGAGGTACCACCGCTGCGGTTCCGGCACGGTGAGCCCATGGCCCAGGAAGTGTTGCTGGATGTCGGCGAGGCGCAGACGGCGGTCGCTCGCGGCGAGCTTGCGCACGGCATCGTTGTAGTCGCGCAGCCATTGCGCCTCGCGCTCGAGCGGACGCGAATAGCCGGGCAGACGATTCGTACCGTCCGAGGGATCGTAGACCGTGCTCACGAGCACGACGCTGTTCGGACGAAGCTCGAGGAGTTGCGTCACCGCATCGCGCAGACGTCCGGCAATCGCGTTCACCGGCGTGTCTCCCCCATCGAGCGCCTGACCGCGGAAGCCGATCTCGCCTAACAGATCATTGCCGCCGGCCGTGATCGTGACGAGCGTCGCCTCGTCGCTGCGGGAGACGCGCGAGACCTGACTGAGGAGACTGCGCGTGGTCGCGCCGTCGGCGGTCAGATCGTCGAACTGCAACGACGGATATCTCGTGCGCAGATCGTTGCCCCGGAACTCCGGCCACAGCTTGTCGTCGTTGCGATGGAGCAGCGATGCGGCCCCGAGCTCACTCGTGCTCGCCTTCCCCGGATGCCGCCGCTCGACGTCATGCGCCGGGTAGCTGTCGATGGAGATGCTGTCGCCGAGGGCGATGTAGCGCGCAAAAACGTCGTTGCTCATGTTCGTCCGGTTCCCATCGCGCGCGCCGCTGCACGCCGCCGCGAAGAGCAGCAGCATGAAGCAGGAGAGGTGTCGTGCGCGCATTCGGGGGTTGCGTTCCACGCAACATGCCAGATGTTGGTTTTGCGTTGTCCGTTGTCCGTTCAGGGTGATGCACTGCGAAGACTCACTTCAACGGACAACAGAGAACGGACAACCGCCTTACACTTCCCCCATGCCCACCCTCTCCCCCGACGTCGACGCATACATCGAAAACGCGGCTCCGTTTGCGCGGCCGATTCTCGAGCGCATCCGGCGCGCGTACCACAAGGC
>JALYOB010000561.1 GCA_030857085.1 Acidobacteriota bacterium
ATGGGAATCCTCCTTCACGGCCTTCCTGCAGACTTCGTGCGAACGAACTCCGCCAGCGCCTCCGGCCACGTTCGCATCGGCGCAAAGCCGAGACGTTCGGAAAGGAGGCATCGCATCGGCGTCCATCGCGGACGGCGCGCGAGCCGCGCCATCGCCGCCTCGGACGTCCGTTGAATCAGCACATCATCATTACAGCCGATGAGGCGCGCCGCTTCGACCGCGAAGCTTTCGTACGAGCAGACGCCGTCATTGACGATCTGGTAGGTGCCGGCGACTCCGCATTCGACGATTTGCATCACCCGCGCCGTGAGGTCGTGCACATACGTGCTGCTGGCAGACGTGTCTGTGATCGCCTGTACGCGCTCGCCCCTCGCCAGCCGCGCGGCGACAGTGCTGAGAAAGCTGTTCTTGCCTTCGCCGAATACCCATGACGTGCGCACAATGAATGCGCGCCTGCATGCCGCGGCCACGGCATGTTCGCCCCGCAGTTTCGTGACGCCATAGACGTTGACCGGTTGTGCGTCGTCGTCGATCGTGTACGGCACGCCGCTGGTGCGCTCGCCATCGAAGACGTAATTGCTGCTGAAGTGCACAATCGCTGCGCCGATTTCCTCACACGCGGCGGCGAGATCCATCGGCCCCGTGACATTGATGCTCTCGGCGAGCTCCGGGTTCACTTCACAATCGTCGACGCCGATCACTGCACAGTTGAAGACGACGTCCGGCCGCATGCGCTGCACGATCTCGCGCACTGCACGCCCATCGGTGATGTCGAGATCGCGATGGCGCAGCGCGGTCACGTCGTCTGCGCGATACGCATCCGCAAGCGCGGCACCGACCAGTCCTGCCGCGCCCGTGATCAGGACGCGCATGAGGAGGACGGAGTCACCAGAAACCGCTTCACTTTCCGCCCTGCATCAGATCATCCACCTCCCGCGCGAGCTCCTCCAGATACTTGTCGCCATCGACGTGGTGGGTCAGCCCGACCAGCACATAGCGCCGCCCCGGCCCCTCAATGATCGCGCTGTCGTGGAGCCAGTCTTCGTACGAGCCCCATTTGCGGAGCATGGTGAGATTGCGGCCGGCCAAACCTTTGACGAATTTCAGGTCGTCGTGGGGGACGTCAGGGGAGAGGAAGATCTCCCGCATTTTCCTCGACGCGGCAGGCGACACGAGCTGGTTGTGGTCGAGCATCCAGTAGAAGCGGAGGAGCTGCCGCACTGTGGCCGCGTGCGAGTGATCGGCAACCGGATCGCCAATGCGCTCGCTGTTCGGACCGTAATGCTTCCCCACCCAGATCCCGCCGCCATGCGAGGCGTCATAGAAGCCGTAGCCATTGAGCACCTGCTGGATTTCGCGGAGCCCCATGGCGCGCGAGTATTTCGCCGCCATTTCATTGCTCGACGCCTTGACCATCAGTCCAAGCTCGTGCTGCGTCGCCGCATCGAGGTTCGCCGCCGCCTCGGGATGCAATTGAAAATAGGCGAGCAGAATCCCGACCTTCGCCACGCTCGCCGCATATTCGATGTGATCCGGATGAATCATCGCCACGCGCGGACGCTGCAGGTCGAGCAGACCGACGTCCGTCAGATCCGCCGCGATCTCATATTTCGCCCGCAATCGCGCATCGATCTCTTCGATGCGCCGCTGCAGCGCGGCGTCCACCGGCGTGTCGTAGTTCAACACGAACGATTGTGGCGCAGTCGACGTCGTCGTGCACGCGGCCAGCGAGAGAAGGAGGAGGAGGGTGGTGAGGTGGTGCTTCACGGGGAAAGGATACTTGGTTGTGGGTTGGGTGGTTGTCGGTTGTCGGTTCTCGGTTGTCGGTTGTCGGTTGTCGGTTCTCGGTTGTCCGTTATCCGTTGTCCGTTATCCGTTGTCCAATTGGCGCGGTCATCGCGCACCCGCGATCGACGGTGAGCCGCTAACCGATAACCGACAACCGACAACGGACAACCAACCAACCAACAACCGACAACCACCTCCCCACGCTACACTCCCTCCCATGTCCCCCTCCGTCGGCCGCTACCAGATCGTCTCCCGTCTTGGCGCGGGCGGGATGGGGGAGGTGTATCTCGCGCATGATCCGCTGCTCGAGCGGCAGGTCGCGGTCAAGTTGCTTCCGGCGGAAACGGCGCAGCGCGACGAGTGGCGGCAGCGGATGCTGCGCGAGGCGCGTGCGGCGGCGCGGCTCGATCATCCGAACGTCTGCTCGATTTACGAAGCCGGCGTCGAGGACGGCGCGATCTATCTGGTCATGCAGTACCTCGACGGCACGACCGTGCACGATCGCTGGCAGGACGGCGCCGTCCATGTCGACGAGATCATCAACATCGCGCGCGGCGTCGCGTCGGCGCTGCACGAGGCGCATCGGCTGGGGATCGTGCATCGGGATGTGAAGCCGCAGAACGTGATGCTCACCTCGAAGGGCGTCAAAGTCCTCGACTTCGGTCTCGCGCGACATACCGGCGCGGCGGAAACGGATCAGATCACGCAGACCGGCGTCGTCAGCGGCACGACGCCCTACATGTCGCCCGAACAACTGCGCGGCGAAACGCTCGACGGCCGCAGCGACATCTTCAGCTTCGGCGTGATGCTCTACCAGCTCCTCGCGGGGCGGCGTCCGTTCGATCGCGGCTCGGTCGTCGAGACCATCGCCGCGCTGCTGCATGCGGCGCCGCCGCCATTGCCGTCGCGCGGCTCGCGTGCGGTCGCGCTCGAACGGCTGATCCTGCGCATGCTCGAGAAGCAGGCGGCTGCGCGTCCTGATGCGGCGGAAGTGCTGCGGCAAGTCGACGCGATCGCGCACATGCCGCATGAAGCAGAGCAGATCGCGACCACGCAGATTGCGGTGCAGCCGCGACCCGCCGCGCCCGCGAGCAGCGTCACGACCTTCGCCAATGCGGATCAGCAGAAGTTGTATGCGCGCGGGCGTCATCTGCTCGCGAAGAGAACGGTGCCGCACGTGCGGCAGGCGCTCGATACGTTTCAGGAGTTGATCGATCTCGACCCCGAATGCGCGCCCGCCTACGCCGGACTCGCCGACTGCTATCTCCTTCTCGGATTTCTGCAGGCGCTCGCGCCGCGCGCCACGTTTCCGAAGGCGCGCGCCGCGGCCACGCGCGCGATTGCACTCGACGACTCGCGCGCCGATGCGCACGCGTCGCTCGGCTACATCGACTATCTCCACAGCTGGCGCATCGACGACGGGGAGCGCGAGCTGCGCCGCGCGATCGAGCTCGATGATTCGTTCGCCACTGCGCATCACTGGCTCGGCCTCGTCCTCGGCGCCGCGCAGCGTTTCGACGAGTCGCGCGCGGAGCTCGTGCGTGCGCGCGATCTCGACCCGCTCGCGCC
>JALYOB010000134.1 GCA_030857085.1 Acidobacteriota bacterium
GCCGCAGGGTTCTTCGTCGCGGCCCAGACACCATACGAGATCGGCACGTCACCGGCGACGGCCATGGCGACGTACGTGTGTACACCGGCATGGAAAACTCGTCGCCTCAAATATGCGCGGGGCATGCA
Source organism: Acidobacteriota bacterium (assembly GCA_030857085.1). Classification (GTDB taxonomy): domain Bacteria; phylum Acidobacteriota; class Thermoanaerobaculia; order Gp7-AA8; family Gp7-AA8; genus QHVT01. The sequence goes on from JALYOB010000134.1 coordinate 129, forward strand.
ACCCCTGTCGCGTCACTAATTGCACTCTACCGATTCCGTTTCGCCCGGTTTCGGAACTGAGCCCAGGAAAGAAGCGATATCGCAGCAGCGAACGCAGCACACGCCGCGGCCGACTTGCCGGCAGCACTCCACCACCGCCGGATTGGTCCGGGATCTCGCCACGCGAGCCACATCAGAACAGCCCCAAGGAGGACAAGATCAACGGTCGCGCCAACGCGAGGACCGCCCTTCTTCCATGCGTAGACCAACGGAATGATGATCGTCGTTGCCGCGACAGACAACCACTGGTTGTCGTGTGTTGGAACACCACTAGCGGTTGCGATGAACGAGCGAGTGCCGTCGAAATATAAAGGTGAAAGCCAGAAAAGAAGGCTGAGTAACCAGATGACGCGCAGCCCGCGCGCAAGCCGTGCTTCGTCCGCAAGCGTTCCTTCTGCCATTCCTGCTCCTAGTTGCAACCGCAATCGGGATCGGCATTTGCCACGTACGCACCGAGCATATTGCGCGGGAACGCGTCGATGGCGGAATCGATCGCACTCGCTGGGTAGTTGAACCGCTCCGGGCCGCGCGCGAGGTTCTCGATTGTACTCGCTTCCGCCCCTTTCGCCATGTAGCTGGCCAGACCGCCGATCGCGCCTGCGACGGCGTTGGCGCCCACGCCCTCCGTCGTAATGTTCCTGCCATGCACGGCCTGGATTCCGACGTACTGAGCTGCGTTCGCGACACTACCCACCGCAAGCGATGCGCCGAAAGTGTCTGTCGCAAAGAAGCCAGCGACAAAACCGACACCGAAACTTACCGCGAGGTCGGCGCCTGAAATGCACTTCAAGTTGCCGTGGTATTTAATCGCCTGGCCCACAGCATAGGCAGCACTATTGATCACGCCCCCGATCACGGCGCCGCCGATTTCGTCCACGCCAATCCACTTGCCTGACGGATCAATGTGGTTGACCGGATCGCCCAAACCATACGCGTACAGATTGGGGTCGCCACCCGCGAATCCAATCGGGTCCTTGCTTGTCCACCTGCCGGTACGCGGGTCGTAATCACGGGCGCCGAACCGGACGAGACCGGTGTCCGTATCTACAAGTCCGCCCGCAAAGCCGAAGGGCTGGAACCCTCGGTTCGTATCGCTGATGATCGTGCCGAATTCGTCGTAGTCGATCCGCTGCGCAATGTCACCCGTGGCTACATTGATGACGAGCCGCGGTGAGCCGAGGTGATCAGAGACGATACGATAGGTCTGGCCGTCGCGCAGCATGTAGTCTGGCACATTCCGGCGCGCGCCGTAGACGAACCGACTCACTACGTTCGCCGAACCGTCGAGCTCCGCTGCAATACGGACTTTGTCGGTGTACAGCCACGCGCGTGTGACGCTGCCGTTCACCTGCTTGCGAATGCGGCGTCCGAGCCCGTCACTCACGTATTCGATCGTTAGGCCAGGGCTCTCGACGCCCGAAAGACGCCTGAAAGCGTCGTATGTGAAGGTCGTCCGCACGCCACCTGTTGTAATGCTCTCGAGATCGCCGTTGGGCGTATATGTGTACGTGCTATCGGCGTACGTTACGATGCGATCCTGTGCGTCGTAGGTGCCCCGGTCCGTACTGCCGAGCCCGCGCCGCAGCGTCCGATTGTTGTTGGCATCGTACCCATATTCGGCCGTTGCGGTGGTGCCGAGCGAAACGCGCTCAAGTCTGCCAGCCGAGTCGTACGCGAACTGCTTCACGTTACCGTTCACGTCGGCCGTCGCGATCCGCCCGCCGGCGTCCCTTGTGTAAGAGAACGTCACGACTGGCGAGCCTTGGTACTCGACATTGTGCCCGACAACTTCGCCGTACTCGTTGTAGCTCCACGTCTCGATGACATTGCCGATCACGCTGCGCTGAACAGCGCCGGAAAACGGGTTGCGCTCGATCGTCAGGGCGCCGGCCGTTGTCAAGAGGCCATCGGAGTCGTATTGAAACGCGACGGCACTGCCGTTGACGGATTCGGAAACAACCCGGAACGACGCGTCGTACACCCACGAGACGCTTCCCTGTACAGCACCGGCAGCGGTCGCGGATTTCAGGAGCGAACCGTCGTACGAGAAAACCAGATTCGAACGCGGTGCCGTAACGCTAGCGACCCTGCCATTCGCAATGTAACCGAATGTCAGTTGAGACGCGTCGCTCGTGATTGCAGTTACGCGGCCATCGCCATCGTATCCGACTTGTTCAACGATTCCGTCCGGCCGCGCGATCTGAGAAAGACGGCCATCTTCTCGATAGCGGTAGGTCGTTGTAAATGCAACGCCGTCGATCGCCGGGGCGACGTACGTCGCACGGCGTGACCCCGCGACGTAGCTGAATCTGTGGGTCGAACCCGCGGGCGTCTCAACCGCCGTGACGTTGCCGCCGGTGTCATAGGCGTAGCTCACAGTTCTTGCGCCGGGTAGCGTCTGATGATCGAGCAGCCCAGCCGCGTTGTAGTAGAAAAACAATCTGCGTCCAGCGGGTGCCGAGAACGTTGAAAGGCGATGGAGCTGGTCGTACGTAAGAGACCACGCGCGCGAGCCCACCTGCATCGAGCTGAGAAATCCGTCCCAGTAACCGAAGTTGGCTTCCGTGTTCGTAGGTACAGTGGCGTGTGAAAGACGCCCCTGTCCGTCGAATGACAGGCTAATCTCTCGTCCGAGCGGGCTGCGTCGCGTCATTGTTCGCGCGTTCGCGAGATAGGTAACGGATGACAGTTGGCCATTCGAGATAAATGTGTCCGTTTGCGTTGTCAGGCTAAACGGATTTTTCGGATCAGCCAACGCCGTCTGACGAACGTGACTGCCACTGAACGTTAAGCCGGAGGGCTGCTTGTACGAGAACGCGCGCAGGATTGGCGCAGCCATACCGAATCGCGGATCGCCGCCCTGGACCGCACTCACTATCACGCCGTCTGCGGACGTTACATCAATGGTGCCACTAGGTCTGGCGAGTGTCTCCGACTTGTCGCCCCCTGCGCGAGTAACGACTCTGCGAATCGCGTCGTCGGCTTGCTCCGTTCTCACGATGGATATCTTCCCGCCAGAAGGAAACGTGATGCTGCTGGTCGTCGTCGTACCAGCCACGGCGCGCTGCAGTGTTCGAGTGCCTGCTCCCGGCGTGGTGTCTTGAAAGAGTGCGCCGGACTTGCCGTATGTAAAAACGCCGGTCGAGCCGTCTGGCGCCGTAAACGCCGTGAGGAGTCCGCCCGCGGCATAAGTCATGCGGTACAAACGATTCGCGACACTGACTTCCGACAAATAGCCCTCGCTGTCAACCTTCAACGCGGTAATGAGTCCCTCGGCGGTAATGACGGCGACTGGGTTACCGCTCGAGTCGCGCTGGATCATCGTTGCGCGGCCGTCGCGGTCCGTTATCGCCGCCAGTTCACCCCGCGTGGTGTATGCGAACTCGTAGCGAGTCTCACCACTCTTCAGGCCGATTGTGCGCAGGTGCCGCCCAGCGGCATTGAACACGTACAGCTCGTCGCCGTGTTCGGCCGCGACCATGTACTGCGAGGTGTTGAATTTCGGAAGCGCACCCTCGATCTTTCGCACGACGCCTGCGGGCTGGTCGGCGACATAAATCGCTCCATCCGGTCCAACGGACACGCCCCACGGGTTCACGAACTGTGCGGCGCGCGCGGGTCCGTCGTCACCCGCGATGCCCCTCGTGCCGTCGCCTGCGAAGGTGTTGATAATTCCATCCGTGGTCACTCTGCGGTACGTCTTCGTCGTACTGTCGTCATTGAGATAGATCGTGCCGTCTGCTCCGATGGCAAGCCCCCACGCGTCGCGCGCGGCGACTCTGCCAGACTTTGACGACGCGCCATCAACCGCCACTGTCGAGCAGTTATAGCAACCCGCGACCACGTCCACGTTGCCTGCGGAGGAGATCCGCCAAACAGCTCCGCCCCACTGGCCGTACAACAGCCCATCTGGGCCGATCGCCAGCGACGTAGCGTTGACACAGCTCGTTGCGGCTGGTCCGTTGAGGACCGGACCGCGACAGCCAGGCGCGGTTAGGGATGTGATGATTCCGCTCGCGGCATTGATCACGCGTATCGCGGAGTTGTCAGCGAGATAAATGTTCTCATCACGATCGACCGCAATCGCTTTTGCGAAGAAACCAGCGAGCCGCGCCGGACCACCGTCGCCCGTTCCGCAACAAGGTGCAGGACCGGCGATCGTCGTAATCGTGTTACCCGACAGCCGCTGAATACGCGACCCATTGTTGATGTACAGCGTGCCGCCGGTCCCCATCACAACGTCTGACAGCGAAGTCAGCCCCGCATTCAGTGCAGGCTCGCCGTCATGATCGTAATCGCGCGATGCCGGGTTGCCCGCGATCGTCGTGATCGTTCCGCCCGATGTGACGCGCCGAATCGTACGCGAGCCGCCGTCAGAGATATAGACAGAACCGTCTGCTGCCGCCATGACATACGACGGGTTCAGCAAAGTGGCGTCGAGAGCACTGCCGCCGTCACCTGTGTTCCCCCAAATGTTCGCCTGACCAGCAAAACGTTTAATCACCGGCGCGAGGTCGTGCGCGCTTCGCCGTTCACCAGTACCTAGGTAGAGCGTCTGCGTGGCGGGATCGTACGAGTGATGCGGACTGATCGACCAGCCGCCGAGTGCATCGGCGGCGTTCGTGTGGACTCCGTCAATGAAAACGCCGAACTCCTGCGACAAGACTTGATCAACGCGCAGTGGAATCAACGGCACCATCGCCGCTCCCGAAGGGAGGCCAAAGGTATTCGGCACCGGCCGTGGGTCGTTGTATACGGCGGGGTAGACATAGGTCACTTGCACATGCGCGAGCGCGGCGCCATTGACGGATCGCCCATACGCATCGAGGCCGTTCCATGTGAACTCAACCGATCCGTTCGGCGCCGCAGGGACTGATGTGGACCATGCCTGTCCTGCAACAGAAACACTGACCGCGATCGCGCTCAGACTCGCGGGGATCGTGGAACCGGACACGGGAATGACCAGCGTGCGGGGTTCTTTGCGGCCGTTCACGCGGTCACTGCGATAGTTGAGCGTGAATGGCGAGCCTCGTAACTCCACCGATTCGCCGAGCGTCTGGTTTTCGCATTCGATAATTGACCCAGCACATATGAGCGGATCGTTTGACTTCGGGTCTTTCATCCATGGTTTCTTATTTTTCGGGCCGACGGCGTCATGGGGAAGGCCGTGCGGCCAGTTGAAATCCCATGGTGTGAAGTGGGCGATCGGCACACGCCACAACGTGGCGTTCGGGGCGTAGAGGCCGCGAAGAACTGTGCGCTCTTCCGCCGTAATTCCAATCGCGGCGAGCGTCGCCGCGTCGTCGGCGGCGCCATCGCCGTTAATGTCGATCGCCGCGAGTCCGTCAGTTCCGGCCAGCAGACGAATGACACGACCATTAGGTGCCGCCACCCACCGACTTTGTGCGCGGTCGTAGTAGCCCGACGGCACCACACCGCCGACAGGGAAATTCAGGAAGTTCTCGACGTAAAAGGCGACGGGAGAATTGAACATGATCTTTGTGGCGCCACTGCCGATTGCCTCATCTGCAGACAGCTCAACGCAGTACGTGTATCCGCTGGTCGGCGGCAGCGTAGCCGGCATCGCGGCCGGACCACGGTCACTCACCGTGAACTCCGTGGCGCGCACAGTCATCTCGGTTAGCTCACGCGTCGACCCGTCCGGCAGCACCATGGATGCGGCGGTTCCGGCAGGAACAAAGATTGTTGCTCGCCGCGCGCCGTCTTCGTCCGTCACGACCCCGGCTCGCGCGATCTGTGCTACAGAGGCATTCATTGCGACGTGCGTCGCGCCCGCGTCCAGCGGCACGAGAACAACATCATCGACGTGCTCGTACGATTGCCACGCTGCTGTTACGCGTCGATGAGCGGTCAGATAGCCCGATTTCGAGAACTCGACCACGAGCGGACCGCCACCGTTCACGACGATGTCGTACGCGCCGTCGCGACGACTCAAGGTGCGTCCGACCTCTGAATGCTCGTGGATAGCGATCGTCACGCCCGGCAGTGGATTACCTTCACGGTTCAGCACGTGACCGCGCATCACCGCTGCACGCTCGGGCACGATTGCACCGGCAAAGACATCCGTTTGGATAGGATTGGAACCCGAATAAAGGAAACTCGTCGCGTTAAACACCGACTGGTACACGGTCGGATCGAGCGGAGGTGAGACCGCGGCGGGATCTGGCGGCACAGGCTCGGAGGGCTGCACGGTCACGGTCGCAGATGCCGTTAAGCCAACATAGCTCGCGGTGATCGTTGCGGAACCCGCCGCAACGGCGGAGACGGTGCTACCTACAACCTTCGCAACATTCTCATTGGAGCTCTGCCACTGTGCCTCAGCCGAAGCGTCAGCCTGCGAGCCATCGGTGCGCGTGGCGATTGCGTGGAGCGCAAGGGTCGCACCGACCTGCACATTGCTCGCGACCGGAACCACCGCGAGCGACTTGAAGTCAACCACGATGAACGGAGCGGCCGTGATGGACGTACCGCCGATCGTTGCGACGGAAATCGGCGCCGTACGCGCACCGGTCGGCACTACGCAGCGAAGTTCCACAGGAGACGCAAACGTGATCACAGCGGGCACGTTCCCGAACACGACCTGATTGTCGGCCGCAAAGTCGGCGAAATTGGTTCCGCGGATCGTGATGGTTGCGCCGACCTGGGCCGCGACAGGTTCAAAGCTCACGATCACCGGCGCCGGAACGTAGGTGTACGCCGCCGATCGCGTTGTACTGCCCGCGTCCGTCGCGACCGTGACGGCAACCGTGCCTGACGCCTGCCGCGGGGCGATTGCAGTCAAACGAGTCGCGCTCTCGACTGTCACAACCGACGCGGTCGCACCGCCAAATGAAACAGTCGTTCCGCCGCTGACGAACTCCGTTCCCTCAATCGTGACGAGCTGGCCGCCGCTCGCCGGACCGCGCACCGGAGCAACGCTCGCGATTGTCGGCGGCGCGAGATACGTATACGCGTCTGCCAGGCCGGCGGACGCGTCACGATTTGTGAACGTCACGACAACGGTTCCGCGTCCGGCCGGTGCGGTCGCCTGGACCTCGTTCGAATTGACATATTGAATGTTTGTCGCTGCACTGCTTCCTACCGCAACGGAGATCGCACCGGGCATGAAACCACTGCCGAGCAGGCGCAGTGTGTTGCCCCCTGTCGCCGGACCACGTGCCGGATGAACGGTCGTGAGGCGAAGTTCCGGTGCGATCAACCGCACAGCATCATGGCGCGCGTCAACGACAAAGATGCCTCCGGCGAAGACGAGCGCCGACGGCTCGCTGAACGCCGCGATCGATAGCGGGCCGTCAATTGGCTGCGGCACGTTTCGGCGGTCGGGCGCACCTGCCAGCGTTGTGACTGTTGCGAACGACGCTGCCAAAACACGGATTGCGCCGTTCCCTGTATCCGCGACGTAAAGGTTTCCGCCCTCGTCGAAGGCAACGCCTCTCGGCTTGAGGAATAACGCTGACGCCGCGACGCCGTCGAGAAATCCCCCGCGATTGCCGCTGATGGTCCGCACGACTCCATCCGCGATCAACCGCAGACGGTCGTTGCCCGTGTCAGCGACTACGATCGCCCCGTCCGCTCGCAACGCGACGCCTTCCGGCTGCGCGAATGTCGCGAGGCGGAGCGTACCGTCCTCATTGCCCGCACGTGCGCCACCAGCCACCGTGCTCAGTTGTCCGGCCGGAGACAAACGGCGGATCGCACTGTTCGCGGTGTCAGCAACGTAGACAGAACCGTCGACCGCTACTGCAATGCCGGTTGGCTGGTCGAAAGCACCTGCGAGCGCGGTTGCAGAATCGGCAAAGCCGCGACGGCCCGTACCCGCAATCGTGGAGACGCCCCCTTCTGCCGTCACCTGACGAATCACGTGGTTGTGCCGGTCTGCAACGAGCAACCGCTTGTGCGCGCGATCCCACGCAATACCTGAGGGCTCATGAAATTGTGCCGCCCGACCGCTGCCGTCAGCGAGCCCCGGCACGCCTGATCCGGCTACAAGGCTAACCACACCGTCAGGCGCGATGCGGCGGACACAATGATTCTTCGTGTCGGCCACGTAGACGTTGCCTGTATCGGGATCGATGGCAATGCCTGCGGGTTTCTGGAAAGCGGCCGCAATGGTGCTCACATCGCGGTATGTCGGAATCTCCGCCGCTGAAGCACTGCCGTGGAGTGACAGAAGGGCGAGCAAAAGCAGAAGCGCTGAAACAATGCGCACACCTCGGGTATCCATGCGTGTTTCTCCATGCCGTACGCGGACGGCCGACGTTGGTTACTGAGTCGATTCAGGACGGCGTTGCTGAAGATTCGAAGAGTCTGACGGAAAGACGAAAGCGCGTGGCAACGCGCTATTCCGGCCCGAGATCAGCGCGTTGCTCGCAGGCGACCGCTTCGTACTGGACGGCATCCCCGGCCTTTACGCAGTGCGCTTTCCGCGTCAATGGCGGCACAACGCGTCCAGTACATCGAGACTTGGAAGTAGTTGGTTGGAGAGAGAGGGAATGCGCTTCCGCCTCCCCGCCACACCGTTCGAATCGTGTTTGTTGTCGCGCGAATCAGGCAGCGCCGCTGCGCACGCTGGTCACTCCTCGTGTTGTACGTTGTCAGGAACCTGTGCCACCCTAGCTGACTTCCGCACGTCCGTCTACGCCCATTATGGTTGCCCGCGCACTGGCGTTGCCCTCCCACTGCGGGTGCCCTGTCAGGTCTCTGTACTCGCAGAATCATCACGGCAATCCTCTTCGAATTGTTCGGGCGTGTAGAAGTCGAAGAGTTCATCGATGCGGACGTAACGCTGAGCGAGAAAGCATGCGGCGCGTTGTATGCGCGTGAGCGTATCGAGTGTTGCGTTGCCGGAATCGCGCACCTTCGCGAATCCGTTCTTTGTCATGCCTGCTGCACGCTGCATTTGCCCGGACGAAAACCGGTTCGCGAGCATCCAGTGGCGGAGGCGCGATGCAGCAGTGCTGTCTTCTCGGTGTGTCATGTTGCTCGCGCACCACGGAGGCGCGTCGGCTCAGCGCGATCGGTCCCGGCCGGGGGGTGAATTCAGGCGCCCATGTCACGGGAGTAGCCGAGAAGACCAAGTCCCTACCTCCAAAAATGGAAGATGTGCGATTTTTTTTCGATGCCCGGGGTAGGGAAACGCATCCACGCGCCACTCCGTAGCTGGAGGCCACGTGCTC
>JALYOB010000562.1 GCA_030857085.1 Acidobacteriota bacterium
GCGGCTCCCAACGCCAGCGCGCCAGCGCCAACCCGATGTTTTGCGCGCAGCGCAAAACATCGGTGTCAGATGCCCCGGCGGAGAGGAAGCGCCAACAGGAGTAGGGGCAATGCAAGGAGGAGCCGCCGGGGCACCTTCAACCTTGCGAAAGAGTATGGGATAACAGCATAGAAGTCAACCCGCCAGGATCTCCTCCGCCCATCCGCGGATCGTCTCCTCCACGCCTTCCAGCTGCTTGGTGAAAAAGTGATCGGCGCCGGTGATGATCACCGTCTCCGCGTTCCGCACCGTCTGGGTCAGCTTCTCCACTTTTCCAACGTCGCCATGCTCGTCGGCGGTGCCGTGCAGAAACAGCATCGGCTTCTCGCAATGACGCAGGTAGCTGAAGTCGTACTTGTTGACCGGCGTGCCGATGAGAAACAGCGCATCGATTTCCGGCAGCTCGCACGCGACGCGCGTGGCCACCCATGAGCCGAACGAGAAGCCGCCGACGAAGAGCTTCTTCCCCGGATGCTTCCGCTTGACCCACTCGATCGCCGCGGCGACGTCGGTCTGCTCCCCTTCGCCGCCTTCGAACTTGCCGCCGCTCGCGCCCGCGCCGCGGAAGTTGAAGCGAAGCGTGGCGACGTTCGCGTTCTCGAGTCCGCGCGCCGCGCGGAACACGACTTTGTTGTGCAGCGTGCCGCCGCCGGTCGTGAGCGGATGACACACGACCGCGACGCCGGCAGGATCCTGCAGCTCGCGATACAGCGCCTCGAGCCTGCCGGCGCTGCCATAGAGATCGACGTGGCGGAGCGGTTTGGGATTCACGAGAGCCTCACCATGACGCGTTCGTCCTCGACGCGCACCTCGTGCGCGGTCACTCGAATCGATGGATTGCCTGCACAGAAACCGCTGCGCACGTCGAAGCCCCACAAATGCCACGGGCAGTTGATCTCGTTGCCGATCAGATCGCCTTCGGCCAGAGGTCCGCCGCGATGCGGGCAGACATTGTCGGTGGCGAAAAAGCCCTCGTTCGTGTGGTAGAGCGCGATCGTGCGCCCTTCGATCGAGTACGCCTTCACGCGTCCGACCGCCAGGTCCGTGGTGCTCGCGATTTCAATGAAGGACATTGCGACGGGCGCGAAGAGTAGCACTCTTCGCGCCACGCCTCAGCGCAGCCAGACCGGGCGCGGAACGCCGCTCCGCCCGACCGCCGCGTCGCCGTCCCACACGCCCGGAATCACCGTCGCACACGTCGCGCACTTGCCGTCTTCGAGCGTGAACGACGTCACGCGAAATCCGGTGCGGCCGATCACCAGCGTGTCGCAATTCGGGCAATGCGTTCCTTCTTTGTCGCCGAATGCGCCGGGGAGGTTTCCGGGATAGATGTAGCGCAGCCCCGCGCGCTTCCCGATCTCGTACGCGCGCATCAGATGCGAGCGCGTCGTCCCGGGATTCGTCATCTTGTAATCCTCGTGATACGCGGTGATGTGCCACGGGATGTTCACGTCGACGCTCGCGAGAAACTCTGCGATGCCGGTCAGCTCTTCATCCGAATCGTTGAAGCCAGGCACCACCAGCGTCACGATCTCGACCCAGATCCCGCGCTGCTTGAGACCTTTGATCGTGTCGAGCACCGGCTGCAGAACGCCGCCGAGGTCGCGGTAGTGACGGTCGTGGAAGCCTTTGAGATCGACCTTGTACATCGTGAGGTAGGGAGCGATGTAGTCGAGCACTTCCGGAGTGCCGTTGCCGTTCGAGACATACGAACAGACGAGCCCTTCCTGCTTCGCGACGCGGAACACTTCCACCGCCCACTCGCTCGTGATGAGCGGCTCGTTGTAGGTCGAGGTGATGACTTTCGCGCCATGCTTTTTCGCGAGCTTCACCAGCTCTTCCGGCTCGACATCCATCGGCGGCGCGATGGCCATCGGATCGCGCAGCGCCTGCGAGGTGACCCAGTTCTGACAATAGCCGCAGTGGTAATCGCAGCCGAGCATGCCGAACGAAAGCGCGAGCGCGCCGGGATACGCGTGAAAGAAAGGCTTCTTCTCGATCGGATCGACCTGCACCGCCGCGACATACCCGCGGGGCACCTTGAGCACGCCTCCTTCGTTGAAGCGGACTTTGCAGATTCCTTTGAGGCCATCCGGGATTCTGCAGCGGTGCCCGCACGAATAGCAGAGCACGCGATTGTTCTCGAGTTTCTGGTACAGCTCCCCTTCGACCGTGCGCCTGGCCAGCACGTCGCCGAGGGTGGTTTGTTGTTGAGTCGCGGACATGTGGAGGAAAACAGCCGCGGCGCGAGGCTCATTGCGCGCGCGTGATTTGCAAGGATCGGAATCGACTTGCCCGCCTCGATTTCTGAACCCCTGTCGCGCCTGGTTCGTGAACGGCTGCCTTCGCTCGAGCAGATCGAGATCGTTCTGCTCCTCAGCGCCGAACCCCGCGGATGGAACGCCGTCGACGTCTCTCAACGCCTCGGCACACCGCCCGAGTCGACGGCGATGCGTCTCTTCCTGCTCGCCTCGAACGGCGTGATCACGTTCGACAGCAGCGCGGGCATCCCGCAATACCGCTTTTCCCCCGACGCCGTTCCCGCGCCGCTGCTCGCCGAGCTCGAGGAAGTTCACCGCACCGACCGCGCTGCGCTCGCGGCTCTCGTCGGCGGTCCGGCCGATCCGCTGCGCACGTTCGCCGACGCATTCCGCTTCAAGAAGTAGAGGAGAATCAGGAGACGATGCTGGCCACCGCGATCTACGTTCTCTGCGCGCTCACGAGCATGGCGTGCGCGTGGATGCTGCTGCGCGGGTATGCGCAAAGCCGCGTGCGCCTGCTGTTCTGGAGCGGCCTCTGTTTCGCCGGCCTCGCCCTGAACAACATCCTCCTCATCATCGACCTCCGCATGCTGCCGGACGTCAATCTCGAGATCTGGCGCACGCTCCCCGCACTCGCCGGAGTCGGCGTGCTGCTCTATGGACTGGTGTGGGAGGCGCCGCGATGATTCAGCTGATCTCGGGCGCGCTCTTCGCCGGCTACACGATCGCCGGCCTCTTCTTCCTTCGCTTCTGGGCCTCGTCGCGCGATCGCCTCTTCGCGATGTTCGCACTCGCCTTCTGGATCCTCGCAGTGCAGCGCGTCGCACTCGTACTCACGCGCACGCTGCTGGAAGATCAGGCGCCGCTGTACCTCCTGCGCCTGCTCGCCTTCGTGATCATCATCGTCGCGGTCGTCGACAAGAACCGGCGGTAGGGCGTAGGCGCGAGGGAACGACGGGAGGCCTCCGGCGGCCGGGGCCGCGGGCCCCGGACCCCGCGTGCAGGCCAAGCCTCCGCGACACAGTTCGTTGATTTCGCACGAGTGTCGCGGAG
>JALYOB010000563.1 GCA_030857085.1 Acidobacteriota bacterium
GGGTGGCGTTGCGTGCCCCTGAACGGACAACGGATAACGGACAACCCATCACCGACAACCGATAACCGACAACCGACAACCAACACCTACCCGCCCGCCGCGCGCGCCGCCCCCTCCACCGCCCCGATTAACCCCACTTCCTCATTCACGATCAGATCGACCGGGATGCTGCGCACGAGATCGTGGAAGCGGCCTTTGCGGGTGAAGGCGTTCATGAATCTGCCGTCGGTGAAGCGGTCTTTGTTTTTTGCGGCGATGCCGCCGGCGAGGTACACGCCTCCACGGGCGAGAACGCGCAGGGCCATGTTGCCGGCTTCGGCGCCGTAGACGTCGACGAAGATCGCGAACGCGTGTTGCGCGCGCGCGTCACCCGCGTCTGCACGTTCGGCGATTTCCGCGGCGCTGATTTCGTCGCCGCCGAGGAAGGTAAAGATGTTGACGAGACCCATGCCGGAGGCGACGCGTTCCCAGCTCACGTGTCCGTACGTTTCGTGCAGGTAGAGAAACAACCGCGCCTGCTCCCCATCCTGCGGCGCAAAGTCCGCGTGTCCCCCCTCGGACGAGATCACGTGATGCATGGATCCGTGTCGCGTCACGATCGCCTGCCCCAGCCCCGTGCCCGCGCCGAGAATTGCGATCGGAGCACTCGTGTCGCGCTCCCCTTCCTGCAGCGAGACGAGATCGCGATCGTCGAGCAAGGGCACGCCCAACGCGATCGCGTAAAAGTCGTTGATCAGCGAGACGCGTCCGATCGGAAACGTGCGCGTCAGCGCCGCCTCCTCGATCACCCAGCCGACGTTCGTGATCTCCGCACGCGCGCCGTACACCGGTCCCGCGACGGCGAAACATGCGGCGTCGATCTCCCCTTCATTCTGCGAGAGAAAGTCGCGCACGAGGTCGTCAAACGATCTGTATGACGCGCTCTCGTAGCGTTGTTCGAACAGCGTCGCGCCGTTTTCATCGACGCAGCGCAGCAGCGTTTTCGTTCCGCCGACGTCGCCTCCGAGGAGCTTCATGCGCGGCGAGTCTAGCGAAGAACGTGCGAAGCGCGCGCGGCAGTGGCCGCTATACTTCCGGAATGACTGCGGGCGGCGACGGCGATTCGCCGGGATCGAAGTCGTCGCACAGTGCCGGCGTCGAAGACGCGTATCGGGAACATGCGGCACTGTTGCGCGACATCGCGGAGAAAAAGTTCAACATCCCGCCGCCCGACTCGGCCGGGATCGTTCACGACGTCTTCTCGTCGTTCATGGTGCACCGCGAGAACATCCGCGACGCGCGCCAGTGGCTGGTCGGTGCGGTGTGTCATGCGAGCCGCGCCTACTGGCGCATTGCCGCGCGCACGAGCCAGTTGCCTGAGGACGTCGGCGAGTATGTCGATCCCGACTCGCCGGGGCTGGAGGGACGGATCGTCGATCGCGTCACCATGGCCCGCGCGCTGAATGCGGTCGGGCCGAAGTGCCGCGAGACGCTCCGGCTCTACTATGCCGAAGGATATTCGGCCGCCGAGATCGCGAACGAGCTCGGCACGACGACCGGATACGTCATGCAGCTTCTCCATACATGCCGCAAGCGCGTGCGCAAGGCGTATGACGAGCTGCGGAAGGATGGCCGCCGGTGAGCGGGCATTACGACGAGCTCACGTTACAGGAGTATCTCGACGATCCGGAGTCGTTCGAACGGCGCCGCGAGCTGGAGATGCATCTGGCTGCATGCCGCGCCTGCGCGTCGATGTTCGAGGAGTTGCGCGCGTTCGAGGCGACGCTGGCGGCGGACGCGGTGTGGCAGCTCGCCGATCGTGCGGCCGAGGAGCCGCCGGCGGAGTTGCGCCAGCTCGCGGATCTGCTCGCGCAGGAAGACGCCGATGCGGCAACGGCGCTCGATCCGCTCGTCGGCAGTCCTGCGTCCTTCCGTCGCGCAAACGTCACCACGATTCCCTCGATGCGTACCGCGGGCGTGGTGCGCCGTCTCTGTGCCGACTCGCGCGCGCATCGCGAGAAGCAGCCGATGCATGCGCTCGTGCTCGCGGACGCTGCGATCGCGATCGCCGATCAGCTTCCGCCGCGGCGGTATCCGGAGACGCTCGTCGACGAGCTTCGCGGCAGCGCGTGGCTCGAGCGGGCGAACGTGCTCCGTTATCTCGGCCGTTATGCGGAGGCGACCGACGCGGCCGACATTGCCGCGCGGGCGTTCGAGCGCTCGCCGGTGGCCGTCTATTCGCTCGCGCTGGTCGACTACCTGCGGGCGGTGATTGCGATCGAGACCGAGCGCGTCGACGAAGCCTTGCGGCTCGTGCGCAAGGCGGCGCGGGTGTTCCGGCAGTTCGGCGAGGACGAGCGGTACGTGCACGCGAAGATCGTCGAGGCGAGCGTGCTCTTCGATCAGAACCGCTATCGCGATGCGCGCGATCTCTTTCTGTCGCTCGTGACCGTGGCCCGAGGTCTGGGGGATGCGGCGACACTCGCGCGGTTGTACGGGAACGTGGCCAATTGCCAGTTGCGCCTGCACGAGCTCGAATCGGCCGACACGTACTTTGCGCGCGCTCTCTCGCTCTACGAAGCCCTCGGCATGGAGACCGAACGGGTGCGGGCGCGGTGGAACATCGGATGCCTGCGCCTCGCGACGGGCGATCTGACCGATGGGCTGGCGCGTCTGCGGCAGGCGCGCCGCGAATTCGAAGAGCTCGGGTTGCGCAGCGATGCGGCGCTGGTGACGCTCGACGTCGCCGAGGCTTTGCTGGCGACGGGCGAGGCGGCGGCGGCGCGGGAGGCGGCGGAGTTGTGCGGCTCGATCATCGAGAGCTTCACCGCCGTTGGGATGACCGGGCATGCGCTGACCGCGCTCGCGTTCCTCAAGGAGGCGTTCGCGAGCGGCCGCGCGACGCCCGAGCTCGTGCGGCACGTGCGGCAGTATTTAGAGACGCGTCCGGATCACAGCGGCAATCCCTTCTTTCCGCCGCGACACCTATAAGGTTTTCCCCCCTCCCGACACTCCCCACATTGAGGGCCCTCCATCCAGCCGTTTTTGGCGGCAGAAGGGGAGGTGTGCGTGGAAGCAGTTCTTTTGTTTTCCGCATTGGTGGTCCTGTACCACCGCCTGTCGATTCCGGGAACCTAGACGACCAGTCCGCCCTCTCGCTCCGGGTCCGAGATGAAGAGGGTGGCCGGGCGGCGAACGAAGTCCGCGAAGTCTGACTCCTTCAGCGGCACTCACCTTCGTTCGTCCGCCCGGTTTTTTTGGGGGGAGCTGTTTGCCGCGTTTGCGGTGAGCTGTTGACCTGTTGCCTGTTGCCTGTTGCCGCGCAGGTTCTCGCCTGGACGGCAGGTGCCGCAAGCATTTCCCTTCTCCCC
>JALYOB010000135.1 GCA_030857085.1 Acidobacteriota bacterium
CGACCGAGGAACTCCGAGGAACTCCGAGGAACCCGAGGAACTAACAAAAACGCCCGCGTTGCCGCGGGCGTTGTTGTTTGCAACCGTTACTCTTCTTTCTTCTTGCGTGAGCGCTTCGGCTTGTCTTCGCCGGCGTCGCCGGTGTCGGCGGCCGGAGCGGCTTTGCGCGTGCGCTTCGGCTTTTCGTCGGCGGCGGGTTCGGCGGCCGGAGCGGCCTTCTTGCCCTTTCCGCCTGCGGCCGGAGCGGGCGTTGCGTCCGCATCAGCGGTGCGCTCGACCAGCTCGAGGATCGCCATTTCGGCGGAGTCGCCGCGGCGCGCGCCGAGCTTCATGATGCGCGTGTAGCCGCCCGGGCGCGTCGAGAAACGCGGTCCGAGCGTATCGAACAACTTCGCGATGAGCTCGCTGTCGGGAACTTGCTTCGCGGCCTGACGGCGCGCGTGCACGCTGTCGTTTTTCGCCAGCGTGATCAGCTTCTCGGCGAGCGGACGAAGCTCTTTCGCCTTCGGCAGCGTCGTGATGATGCGTTCGCTTGCGATCAGCGACGCGAGCTGGTTGCGGAACATCGCATTGCGATGCGACGACGTCCTTCCCAGCTTGCGGTTTGCCATTCCATGTCTCATGAGTTCACCCCTTCAAAACGTCGCTGAACTACTCGCGCATGTCGGCGCGCATGCCGGCGCCGCCACGGGTCATACCGAACGACAGGCCGAGGCTCTGGAGGACGTCCTTGATCTCGTCGAGCGACTTGCGGCCGAAGTTCTTGGTCGAGAGCATCTCGCGCTCGGTGCGCTGCACGAGATCACCGAGGGTGCGGATGTTCGCGTTCTTGAGGCAGTTCGCGGAGCGGACCGAGAGGTCGAGCTCTTCGATCGGCTTGGCGAGCATCTCGGCCATGCGCGGATCGACCTCGGGGGCCGCCGCTTCCTCGCGGTCCTCGATGCGGGTTTCGAACGCGCTGAAGATGCGGAGGTGATCGGCGAGCAGTTCGGACGCGAGGCTGATCGCCTCCTGCGGCGAGACCGCGCCGTTGGTCCACACTTCGAGAATGAGCTTGTCGTAGTCGGTCATCTGGCCGACGCGCGCGCCTTCGACGTGATAGTTCACGCGGCGGACGGGCGAGTGGATCGAGTCGACCGGGATGTAGCCGAGGGGCAGGTCGGTGTCGGCGTTACGATCGGCGACCACGTAGCCGCGGCCGCGCTTGAGGCGCGCCTCGAGCTTGAGCGAGCCTTCCTTCGAAAGCGTCGCGATGTGGGCCGTCGGATCGAGGATCTCGATGTCCGGATCCTCTTCGAAATCAGCGGCGGTGACGGTGCCGGGGCCGCTCTTCTCGAGGTAGAGCGTCTTCGGTCCGCTGCCGTGGAGCTTGAACGGAACCTGCTTGAGGTTGAGAACGACGTCCGTCATGTCCTCGACCACTCCCTGGAGTGCCGAGAACTCGTGCAGGACGCCTTCGACGCGGACCGCGGTGATCGCCGCTCCCTCGATCGAGGAGAGCAGGACGCGCCGCAGCGCATTACCGATCGTCGTGCCGAAGCCACGCTCGAACGGCTGGGCGACGAAACGCCCGTAGTTCGGGGTGAGGGTTTCGGGATCGTAATCGAGCTTCTTGGGTTTCTGGAAATCTGACCACATCATGTGAGCGGCCTCCTCGCGTCAAAGTGGAAGGCAGGCAGGCGGGAGCTCCTGCCTTCCACCGAAAAAGATTTACTTCGAGTAGAGTTCGACGATGAGCTGTTCCTGGATCGGGAGACGGATGTCTTCGCGCTTCGGAAGATCCGTGACCGTACCGCGGAACTGATCCGGCTCGAGCTGGAGCCACTGGGGCACGCCGCGGCCCGCGGCCGTTTCGACGGCCTGGCGGATCTGCTCGTTTTTGCGGCTCTTCTCGCGAACCTGGATCACATCGCCCTTGCGCAGCTGGTACGAGGGGATGTTGATCTTCTTGCCGTTCACCTCGACGT
This sequence comes from Acidobacteriota bacterium, assembly GCA_030857085.1. Lineage (GTDB taxonomy): Bacteria > Acidobacteriota > Thermoanaerobaculia > Gp7-AA8 > Gp7-AA8 > QHVT01. Next base: position 1,968 of record JALYOB010000135.1, read on the forward strand.
GGCCGTGGCGAACGAGCTGGCGTCCCTGCGGCCGCGAGGAGGCGAATCCGAGGGAGTAGACGACGTTATCGAGCCTGAGCTCGAGCTGGCGGAGAAGATGATCGCCGGTGACGCCGGTCTTGCCCGCCGCGCGGCGGAAGTAGAGCCGGAACTGGCTCTCGAGCAGACCGTAAATGCGTTTGACTTTCTGTTTCTCACGAAGCTGCAGACCGTATCCGAGGACCTTCGAACGACGGCGGCCATGCTGGCCCGGCGCGTAGTTGCGGCGCTCGATCGAGCACTTGTCTTTGAAGCAACGATCGCCTTTCAGAAACAGCTTCATGCCCTCGCGACGGCAAAGCCGGCAGACGGGGTCGGTGTAACGAGCCACTGTGCCTCCCTATGGTTCGCACCCGCGCCACCATGGCGCGTTGCGTCTACGCCGGCTGCTGCACGGCGTGAGAAATAGCTCGACGGCTGACGGTGAGCGGGCCGCGGGAGAACCGTTTCTCCGCAGCCGCCGCACTGTCAACCGGCGAGCGTGTTACGAGCTCTTTAGACGCGGCGCCGCTTCGGAGGGCGGCAGCCGTTGTGGGGAATGGGGGTGACGTCCTTGATCGACTTGATGTCGAGGCCGGAGGCCGCGAGCGCGCGAATGGCCGACTCACGGCCGGCGCCCGGACCCTTGACCTTCACGTCGACCGAGCGAATGCCATGCTCCTGCGCGAGCTGGGCTGCATTCTGCGCGGCGACCTGCGCGGCGAACGGAGTGCCCTTGCGCGAGCCTTTGAAGCCGATGCGGCCGGCGCTCGACCACGACAGGATGTTGCCGACCGGGTCGGTGATCGCCACGATGGTGTTGTTGAACGTCGCCGCGATCGATGCGACGCCGTGCGGAACGTTCTTCCGCTCCTTACGCTTGGTGCCGGCGCGACGGGCGCCCGCCTTCGGTGCTCTGGCTGTTGCCATTCCTGGATTCCTTCTTCGCAGTTGCCGGTTGCCCGTTGCCTGTCCGCCGCGGAGCGGCAACGGGTCACGGGCAACAGGTCACTATTTCTTGGTCGCTTTCTTCTTGCCGGCAACCGCACCTTTGCGCGGGCCTTTGCGCGTACGCGCGTTGGTGTGCGTCCGCTGTCCGCGCACCGGCAGACCACGGCGGTGACGCATGCCGCGGTAGCAGTTGATCTCCATCAGACGCTTGATGTCGAGACCGATGTCCTTGCGCAGATCACCTTCGACTTTTCCTTCGTCGGTGATGATCTGGCGGATCTTGCGCACATCGTCTTCGCTCAGATCCTTGACGCGAATGTCTTTGCCGACACCCGCCTGCTCGAGGATGTTGCTCGAGCGCGTACGGCCAATGCCGTAGATGTACGTCAGGCCGACTTCGACCCGCTTGTTCAACGGAAGATCCACACCCGCGATACGTGCCATTTGACTGTTAGCTCCTGGTTAGCCCTGACGCTGTTTGAGCTTCGGATTCTCACAGATGATCCGAATCACACCCTGGCGACGGACCACCTTGCACTTGGTGCAAATACGCTTGACTGAAGAACGGACTTTCATTTTTTCGAACCTTACTTGTACCGATAGGTAATGCGCCCGCGCGTCAGATCGTACGGCGAGAGCTCGACCAGCACCTTGTCGCCCGGAAGGATGCGGATGAAGTGCTTTCTCATCTTGCCGGAGATGTGCGCGAGCACTTTGTGTTTGTTCTCCAGCTCGACCTGAAACATTGCATTGGGCAACGTCTCGAGGACGGTTCCGGTCACTTCGATCGCTTCTTCCTTCGACATACCTTCCTTTTTGTTCCTACTTCCCGAGCACCCACGGCCCGTTTGCCGTGACCGCCACCGAGTTCTCGAAGTGGGCAGCGAGCCCGCCATCGACGGTGCGCGCCGTCCAGCCGTCGGCGTCGGTGCGTACGTCCTGAACCATTCCGTTCGCTCCGGCGCGCTCGATGCGCGACCGCAGCTTCGGACCGATCTCACACAACATCGGCTCGATCGCCAGGACCATTCCCTCGCGCAGCTCGAGACCGCGCCCGCGCCGTCCGTAGTTGTAGACCTGCGGCTCCTCGTGCATCTTCCGCCCGATGCCGTGACCGACAAAGGTGCGGATGACGTGGAACCCCTTCGACTCCGCATGCTCCTGCACGGCGGCGCCGATGTCTCCCAGGTGACGGCCCGGCCGCATCTCTTCGATTGCGAGCTCGAGGCATTCGCGCGTGGTCCGCATCAGCTCGTCCGCACGCGGAGTCACTTTGCCGACCGGCACGGTGATCGCCGCGTCGCCGACGAAGCCTTCATAAATCGCCCCGAAATCGAGGCCGATCATGTCGCCTTCCTGCAGCTTCGCGCGGTTCGGGATGCCGTGCACGATCACATCATTGACCGACGAACAGACGACCGCCGGATACGGCGGCAGGCCCATCGGAGCGTAGCCTTTGAACGGCGACTTCGCGCCGCGCTTCGCCAGCTCCTCCTCGGCCATCGCGTTCATCTGCGCCGTGGTCGCGCCAGGCTTGACCATCGCACGCATCAGCTCGAGGATCTCGACGACGATCCGGTTCACCCGGTCCATCACCGCGATCTCTTCGCGACTCTTGAGCGTCGGTCCCTTCATACGATCGAGCACATGCTCCTCAGATCCAGCCTCGATGCTTTACGCCAGGGACTTCTCAATCCGTTCAAAGACCTCATCGACAGGACCCACCCCGTCGACCTCGCGAAGACTCTGCTTCGCTTTGTAAAACGCGGCCACCGGCATCGTCTGCCGATGGAATGACTCCAGACGCTTGCGCACGGCCTCCTCGGTATCGTCGGCACGTGCGATGACCTCCGCGCCGCAGCGATCGCAAACGCTGCCGTTCGCCGGAGGATTGTTTTCGAGATGGTAAATCGCCCCGCACTGCGCACACGTCCGTCGCTGGGTGATGCGACGAACGATTGCGTCGTCGGGGACGAGCAGTTGAAGAACGCGAAGGGGGTCGTTGCCATTCCCGACGATTCCGTCCAGCTTTTCGGCCTGCACGATCGTGCGCGGAAAGCCGTCGAGGATGAAGCCGTTCTTCGCGTCTTCCTTGGCCAGACGCTCGTGGATGATGCCGATCATCAGGTCGTCGGGAACGAGTCCGCCGTCGGCCATGATCGGCGCCGCCTGCTTGCCGAGGTCCGTGCCGCCCGCGACGGCCTCGCGGAGCATGTCGCCCGTCGAGATGTGCGGGATGGCGAAGCGGCTCGCGAGCCGCTTCGCCTGGGTGCCCTTGCCGCTTCCGGGCGGTCCGATGAAGATGATCTTCAAGACTGAAACTTCCTCTTATCCGCGGCGGCCGCGGATGCGGCCCTTCTTCATGAATCCGTCGTAGTGGCGCATCACGAGCTGCGATTCGATCTGCTGCATCGTATCCATCGCGACGCCGACGACGATCAGCAGCGAGGTGCCGCCGAAGTAGAAGTTCAGACCCATGCCGCCGGTGACCCAGAGAGGCAGCGCGCGGTCGAGCGCGGCGCCGACGCCGAACGGCAGCTGCGCCACGTGCACGCCCTGAATCAGGAACTCCGGAATGATGCAGACGAGCGCGAGGTAGAGCGCGCCGACGAACGTGATGCGCGTGAGCACGCGATCGATGTAGTCGGACGTGCGCTTGCCGGGACGGATGCCGGGGATGAAGCCGCCGTACTTGCGCATGTTGTCCGCGGTGTCGACCGGATTGAAGACGATCGACGTGTAGAAATACGCGAAGAAGATGATGCCGGCGACCTGCAGGAAGTAGTAGAGCGGCTGGCCCATCGAGAGCTGCGTGCCGATCGACTTCGCCCACGGCGCTTTGATCATCTGCGTGATCGTGGTCGGGATGACCAGGATCGACGACGCGAAGATGACCGGGATGACGCCGGCGGTGTTGACGCGCAGCGGCAGGTAGGTGTTCGAGCCGCCGTAGACCTTGCGGCCGACGACGCGCTTCGCGTACTGCACCGGGATGCGGCGCTGTGCGCGTTCCATGAAGACGACGAATGCCGTCACCGCGACCATGAAGATCACGAGGAAGAGGATGCCGAAGATGTTGCGCTCACCCGTACGGATGTCGCCGACCATGGAGAAGACCGCGTGCGGCAGACCGACCACGATGCCCGCGAAGATGATGAGCGAGATGCCGTTGCCGATGCCGCGCTCGGAGATCTGCTCGCCGAGCCACATGATGAATGCGGTGCCGGTGGTGAGCGTGAGCACGGTCATGATCGGGAAGCCGAGACCCCACAGCGCGTCCTGCACGTGCGGCGGAACGAGCGGCGCGCCGCCCGGAGCGGTCTGCGCCTTGAGCCAGAACGCGACGCCGAGCGACTGAACGATCGAGAGACCGATCGTGCCGTAGCGCGTGTACTGATTGATCTTGCGGCGCCCCATCTCGCCTTCCTTCGAGAGCTTCTCGAGGTACGGCCAGACGACGGTGAGGAGCTGCAGAATGATCGACGCCGAGATGTACGGCATGATGCCGAGGGCGAAGATCGAGAGGCGGCGCAGCGCGCCGCCGGAGAACAGATCGAAAAAGCCGAGCACGCCGCCGCTCATCGCTTTGAAAAACTCCGAAAGCGCGACCGGATCGACGCCCGGCGTCGGAATGTGCGATCCGAGGCGATAGACCGCAAGCAGTGCGAACGTGAAGAGCACGCGCTTGCGCAGGTCCTCGATCGACCAGATGTTGCGGACTGTGTCGACGACGTTGGGCACGTTACTGATTCTCCTGGCAGGTGCCGCCGGCCTTCTCGATGATCTCGCGAGCCGACTTCGAGAACTTCGTGGCCGTCACGGTGAGCTTCTTGGAGAGCTCGCCGTCGCCCAGAACCTTCACGCCGTCGTGCTGGCCTTTGACCAGGCCCGCCTGGCGGAGCGTCGTCTCGTCGATCGTCGCGCCACTGTCGAAGCGCTCGAGATCGGAGACGTTCACTACCGCATAGTCTTTCTTGAAGATGTTGGTGAAGCCGCGCTTCGGGATACGGCGATGCAGAGGCATCTGGCCGCCTTCGAAACCGCGCTTGCCGCTGTAGCCGGAGCGGGACTTCTGTCCCTTCTCACCGCGCGCGGCGGTCTTGCCGTGACCCGAGCCGGGACCGCGGCCGACACGCTTTTTCGCGTGGCGCGCCCCTTTTTTGGGTTTCAGATTATTGAGTTCCATGTCTCACCTCGAGTTCCCCGTTGCCGGTTGCCCGTAGCCAGCTTCGCTTCTGGCCACAGGCAACAGGCAACGGACAACATGTTCTATTCGACGACTTCGACGAGATGCGGGATCTTCGCGATCATGCCGCGGACTTCTTTCGAGTCCACGCGCTCGGCAACGCGATTCATCTTGCCGAGGCCGAGCGCTTTGAGCGTCTCGCGCATTTCGATCGGGCAGCCGATGCCGCTGCGGATCTGACGGACGCGAATGGTCTTGCCGTTGCCAGCTTCGTTCGCCATTACGCTTCCGCTCCTTCCGTGGCCGCTTCCTCGGCGCCGCCGCGGAGCGCTTTGTACTGCTCTTCCGTGCGGAGGAGCTTGAGCGCTTCGAACGTCGCCTTGACGACGTTGTGCGGGTTTGCGGTGCCGAGCGATTTGGTGAGGATGTTCTGGATGCCGGCCGACTCGAGGATGGCGCGCACCGGACCACCGGCGATGACGCCCGTACCTTCCGAGGCCGGCTTGAGCAGAACCTTCCCTGCGCCGTAGTGGCCGAGGGTCGCGTGCGGGATGGTGGTGCCCGACAGCGCGATGCTGATCATGTTCTTCTTCGCGATCTCGATCCCCTTCTTGATCGCGGCGGGGACTTCCTTCGCCTTGCCCGATCCGAAGCCGACCTTGCCGTTGCCGTCGCCGACGACGACCAGAGCGCTGAAGCTGAAGTTCTTACCGCCCTTGACGACCTTCGTCACGCGGTTGATGTGGACGACCTTGTCGATCATCCCGCTCTCGCTGCGGTCATCCTGACGACGATCGCCGCGCGGTGAGCCCTGTCCGGGACGCTGCATTGGACGCTGCATGTGATCTCCTAGAATTCCAGTCCGTTCTCACGCGCCGCATCCGCGAGCGCCTTGATGTTGCCGTGGTAGAGGTATCCGCCGCGGTCGAAGACGACCCGGGTGATCCCCTTGTCTTTGGCCTTGCGCGCGATCAGCGCGCCGACCGCTTTCGCGGCCGCGGCATTCGAGCCCTTCGCGCCGGCGTCCTTCTCGAGGCTCGACGCGGAGACGATCGTGCGGCCGGAGGCATCGTCGATCACCTGCGCGTAAATGCTCTTCAAGCTGCGGAACACCGCCAGACGGGGACGCTGCTCGGTGCCCGTGACCTTGCGGCGAATCCGCTGCCGGATCCGCCCTCTTGCTGCCACTCTCTGCTTCGCCTGATCCATTGTTTCCTCTGTGCCGAGATGAGTACCCGGCCCACTAGTACGAATTGAGAATTGTGAATTGAGAATTGTGAAAGCGCCTGCGGCGCCCTCAATCGTCAATTCGCTCGTTTCTCAATCCTCAATTCTCAATTCTCAATTCCGCGCGAAAGCGCGGTTACTTGCCAGCCGCCTTGCCAGCCTTGCGGCGGATCACTTCGTCGCTGTACTTGATGCCTTTGCCCTTGTAGGGGTCCGGCTCGCGCAGGGAGCGAATTTCAGCGGCGGTCTGGCCGACTTTCTGGCGGTCGATGCCGGTGATCGTGATGTGGCCGGTCTTGGCGTCGACGGTGATGTCGATGCCTTCCGGGATCGCGAAGCGAACCGGATGCGAGTAGCCGAGCTGGAACACGACCTCGCGGCCCTTGACCTCGGCGCGGTAGCCGACGCCGATGATGTCGAGCTCGCGCTTGAAGCCTTCGCTCACGCCCTTGACGTTGTTCGCCACGAGCGCGCGCATGAGGCCGTGGAACGCGCGGGTCTTGCCCTCGTCGTCACGACGCTCGAACTTCACGACGTTATTCTCGACGTTCATCGAGATGCCCGGCACGAGCGGAGTGGCGAGGCTGCCTTTCGGCCCCTTCACCACGACCGCGCCGCCGTTCTCGCTGACTTCGACGCCTTTCGGCAGCGGAATCTCTTTTTTTCCAATACGAGACATTGCGGATCTCCTTACCAGACCTGGCAGAGGACTTCGCCGCCGACGCCGGTCCGCGCAGCCTCGGCACCCGAGAGCACGCCCTTCGAGGTCGAGACGATGGCGAGACCGAGACCGCCGAGCACCTGCGGGATCTCTTCCTTGCCGCGGTAGACGCGGCGGCCCGGGCGCGAAACGCGCTCGATGCCGTGAATGACCGGCTCTCCGTCATCCGAGTACTTGAGGTA
>JALYOB010000564.1 GCA_030857085.1 Acidobacteriota bacterium
GGCTCCGCCACCGCACTCCTAGGATCGCTGCCGGAATCTTTTCTGCCACATCCATCGCCGCCAGTCCCGTGTCGCCGCGCTCGTCGCGCACCAGATCGCCGGCGAAGCCGTGCAGGTAGACCGCGGTGCATGCGGCATCGAGCGGGTCGGTTTCGCGGGCGAGGAACGCCGCGATCATTCCGGCGAGCACGTCGCCCATGCCGCCGGTGGCCATACCGGCGTTGCCGGTGGGATTGACGTAGATGTGTCCATCGGGTTCGGCGATGAGGGTCTGGTAGCCCTTCAGCACCACGACGCAGCGCGTGATGCGTGCGGCCTCGCGCGCGGCGGTGATGCGATCGTCGTTGATCTCGCGTGCCGTGGTGCCGAGGAGGCGGGCGAGCTCGCCGGGATGGGGGGTGAGGATGCGGGGGCGGTTGTGCGGATTGAGCTCGTGCGCGCGGCCGGCAAACGCATTCAACCCCGACGCATCGATCACGAGCGGCAACTCGATCTCCGCGACGAGGGCGCGTGTGGCGGCGTACGCCTCTTCATCGTCGCGCAGACCGGGACCGACCAGTGCCGCCGATTTGTTCGCAAAGAATGCGCGTGCGTCGCCGCTCGAATCGGTCATCGACTCGATCGAATGCGCGTGCACGAGCTTCGCGGTTTCGGCATCGGTCATTACCGAAACGAGTCCCGCGCCGCTGCGAATCGCGCCGCGCGCGCACATCACCGCCGCACCGCTGCGACCGGGCGAGCCGGCCACGATGCCGACGTGTCCGTACGTTCCCTTGTGCGTCATCGGCAGGCGCGGCGCGAGATGCGGCTGGATGTCGTGCGGCGTGAGGATCGCGAGCGTCACCGCTTCTTCGTCGACTGCGATCGCGGGGATGGAGATGTCGGCGACGATCACTTCGCCGCAATACAAAGCCGCGGGTTCGAAGATGTGACACACCTTCGGCGCCGCGAGCGCGACGGTCACTTCGGCCTGAATGCACGGCTCGAACAGCTCGGCCGTGGAGGCGTTCGCGCCGCTCGGAAGATCGACGGCGAGCACCGGAATGCGCAACTCGGCAATGCCGCGAATGACCTCCGCATGCACTCCCGCCGGCGCGCGATTGAGACCCGTGCCGAAGATCGCATCGACGAGCAGATTGGCGTCTGCGATGTGCGCGAGCGCGTCTTCGACGTCGTCCTCGTTGCGCACGTCGTAGATCGGAATCGCGAGCTGCTCGCACGTCACGAGATTCGTGCGCGCATCACCGCGAATCGCGTCACGATCGCCGACGATCACGAGCACCGGCGCGAGCCCGCGATTCTCGAGATGCCGCGCCACGGCGAATCCATCCCCGCCGTTCTGTCCCACGCCGCACACGATCGCCACGCGATCGGCATCTTCGTAATGCGCGAGGATCGCGTCGACGACGGCAATGGCCGCGTTCTCCATCAGCACGATGGACGGAATGCCGAAGCGCTCGGTTGCGCGGCGATCGATGTTGCGCATCTGCTCGGACGTCAGGATCTTCATGGCTTCGTCGTCTCCCGCAACAATCTTCCCAACTCGCCGTCGCGACCTTCACCCGCATAGCGCGCGAGATCCGCGGCCGTGTCGATGTCGTAGCGTTCGGGCAGCAAGGCGACTGTGCGTTCGAGCGTCGCAATCTTCTGCAGGGTCGACGCGAGAACTGTCGATGTGCCCCAGGCGATGTCCTGAAACACAGAAGAGTCATAGGCGAGGGCGCGGCAGCCGATGAGGTAATAGCCGCCATCGGCGGCGGGGCCGAGGACGTATTCGCAGGAGTTGAGGAGCGCGAAGGCGTGGTCGATGAGCGTGCGATCGAGGCTCGGATCGTCGGCGCCGATGACGACGATCTTCTGCGTTCGATGAAAGAAGAAGCGCTCGGAGATTGCCATTGCCAAACGGTCGCCGAGGCCTTCGCCGGTTTGCATGGCGGTGGAGTGAGTGCCGAAGGCGCGGCGCAGCACTTCTCCGTTCGCGTTCGGAGTGGGCGGCCACAAAAACTCGATTTCCGTTTCGGGCGACGACTCGCCGATGTTCGCGATGAGATCGCGCAGCATCGCTTCATACACCGCGAGCGCGCGGTCGTCGCCGATCTCCGCGGCGAGGCGCGTTTTCACTCTGCCGCGCTCGGGCAGCCGCGCGAATACGAGCAGCCGCTGCGGCGGCGGAGGGATGGTCGCGAACACGCCGCGAGTATATTTCGCGCATGCGGACGATCGCGCTTCTCACCGACTTCGGCACGCGCGATCCCTACGTCGCGGCGATGAAGGGCGTGCTCGCGTCGCGCACGTCCGCGCCTCTCCACGATCTCACTCACGACCTCACCCCCTTCGACATCCTCGGCGCCGCCTGGTTCCTCGGCAGCATCGCGCGCTACTGGCCTGCGCAAACGATCTTCGTCTGCGTGGTCGATCCCGGCGTCGGCACATCGCGGCGCATCCTCGCGATCGAAGAGAACGAGCAGATTTTCCTTGCGCCCGACAATGGTCTGCTGACGTTCGTGCATCGACACGGCCGCGCGTTTTCAGTCGAGAACACGCAGCTGTTTCTCCCCGGTGGCAGCAATACGTTCCACGGGCGCGATCGCTTCGCACCCGTTGCTGCAGCACTCGCGAACGGCCTCACACTCGACGAGGCCGGGCCGCGCGTCGAACGCATCGCGCGCCTGCCGTACGAGCCGCCCACGTACGGCGATGTCGTTCGCGGCACGGTCGTCGCGGTCGATCGTTTCGGCAATGTGGTCACGGACGTCGAAGCGTCACGCATTCCGTTCGCGCCGTTCGCGCTCACGATCGGCGACATCACGCTCGATCGGGTCGAGGCGAATTACGGCGACGCCGCGCCCGGTCCGTTTCTGATCGTCGGCTCGAGCGGCTGCATCGAGATTTCGATCGCGAACGCGAGTGCAGCGGAACGGTTGCACCTCCGCCGCCTCGAACGCGTCGCTATAATTCCGCAATAGTTCATGGCTTCCGCCAAAGACCGCCGCCGCTCGGAACGTTTTCCGACTGCATCGATCCCGGTGCAGCTGTCGGACGTGAACGGGGAACTGATCGATCTGAGTCTCACCGGCGCCGCGGTCGTGCATCGCTCGCCGGTGAAATCGGGCGCGGCGGCGACGCTGATCTTCCCGAGCTACGGCGGGATTTACATCCCCTGCGAGGTGCTCCGCTCGATTGTGCAGGTGCGCCGCGGCGATCACGGCCCGGAGTACGTGTTCCGCTCCGCGATTTCGTTTTCGCCGCTCGCCCCCGAGCAGGAGCAACCGCTGCGCGAGTTTCTCTCGATCCAGATCGCGCGCCTGGAAGCCGCGCGGGCTGCTGCGGGGTAGTTTGGAG
>JALYOB010000136.1 GCA_030857085.1 Acidobacteriota bacterium
ACTGCGACCAGCGCTTCTTCTGCCAGCTGCCGCCGTTCGGCGCGCGACACTTTCGCGTACACCAGCGGCAGTTCGACGTTCTGCAATGCGGTCGTGCGAGCGAGGAGGTTGAAGGTCTGGAAGACGAAGCCGATCTTGCGATTGCGGATCGCGGCCAGTTCGTCGTCGTTGAGCGTCTCCACCGGAACTCCATCGAGGAGATACGTGCCGGAGCTCGGCGTGTCGAGGCAGCCGATGACGTTCATGAGTGTCGACTTGCCCGAGCCCGAGGGACCCATGATGGCGACGTACTCGCCCGGCTCGATGACGAGGTTCACCCCGCGCAGCGCGTAGATCTTCTGCGGGCCGAGGTCGTAGACGCGGGTGAGCTCGCGCATTTCGATCAGATGTGCGGGTTCGGTCATCGGGAGTGCACTCATTCTTGTCAGTCCTTCGCGGCCGTTACCAAACAGATTGCCATGACGATTGCCAATGCGTTTGGTATTGCTGATGCCAGCGGTGCGGGGTGTTCGCCTTCGTTGATACGGACGCGGACCACTTCCGTTTCACGGCTCACCCCTTCATCCTCGCCGCCCCCATGGCCGCGAAGCCGACGCGGACCAAGATGAAGACGAACCAGAGAAAGATCACGATCGCCGCCGAACGCGCGCGCGGCAGTTTCGAAAGTGCGGCGAATCCGAAGATGAGCAGCACCACCGTCCAGATCGTGAAGAGATCGAGCGAGGAGAGCAGCGAAAAGAGAACCGGCTGTTCTTTGAAGTCGACGAGAAATGCGGGATTCGATTTGACGATCGTCGGCGCGGTCACGGGATCGAACGAGCCCTGCACGAGCACGACGATGGCCAGGATGATCGAGAAGAGCACCAGCGGGATGAACGCGTAGAGCGTCGCCGACACCGCCTGCGCGAAGGTCCCCTCACCCGCCATCAATCGAAACGCGAACAGCAGTACCGACGCGAAGACGACATAGACGATGAGATTGAACAGCGGCGAGAGCCAGAACATCACCTTCGCAAACGCGCTCGTCATCCGCCCGATGCGCTCAAAGTCCGCCTCGGTCATGTTGGGGTTCTGCTTCTGGATCGTCTCGCGCTGATTGGAAATCAGCGACTCCATGTCGAAGCGCGGCACGATCGCGGCGACGGTCAGAAAGCTGATCGCGACGATGACGAGCATCGGCGCGACGATGTCCGGCTTGCGCGCGATCTCCTCAAACGACTCCGCGGGGGCAAACAGCACCCCCGCGATTCGTTGAAACACATTTCGTTTTTTCAGCGGCGCTTCGGCCGGCGGGTGAAGCTGAGGCTCACTGACCTCGGTTGTCATTCGGCTGTTCCTCCAGATGCACGCGGCTTCCGTAGTTCAGCCAATTGTAGCGGTCGATCCTGCTGAAGATCGGCGGCTCCTCTGCCAGCTCCGGCTCGTTGACGCTGATGTTGCGCACCTGGAGCACGTCGCCGACGGCGCGGTGATAACGAGCGACCGCCTGGTTGTAGCCGATGAGCGCCTGCAGTTCGCGAACGCGCGCGTCGGAGAGCTGCTGCTGTACCTGCAGCACCTGGAAGTTCGTGGTCATGCCGTTTTCGTAGCGGCGGCGTTCGGCTTCGACGTTGCGCTCCGCGGCTTCGCGCGCGGCGCGCGTGGCGGCGATCGAGCGAGAGGCGGTGTCGACGTCTCGTGTCGCCTGACGCACGTCGAGAATGATGTTCTGCCGCACCTGCTCGGTGCTCAGACGCGACTCGCGCAGTGCGAGCTCGGCGCGGCGCGCTTCCGCGCGCGCACCGATGTTCGTCAGCGGCATGCCGACGTTGAAGCCGACCGTCCAGCTCGGGAAATCGAGCTGCGCGATCTGCTGCAGACCGCGGCCGTACGTGATGTTTTCGATCTGTCCGGTCGGACGGCCGGTATTCGGATCGAGCACCCGCGCGTTGCCTGCGGTGCCGGAGAGTCCGTAATTGAGGTTGAAGTCGAGCTGCGGGAGGGTCTGGTTGCGCGCGTAGAGATACTGCACGCGGCGCGTTTCGGTGGTGAGCGCGGTCTGGCGCAGCTCGGGACGAAGCTCGAGCGCGCGGCGGACAGCATCCTCGACGTCGACGCCCAGCGGGGTGAAGGCGACGTCGTCGGTCGGCACGATCGGACGATCCCAGTCGGCGGGATCGAGGTTCATCAGCGCGCGCAACTGATCTTCGGCGGCGCGCACGTTGGCGACGGAGGTGATGAGCTGCTCTTCGCTCGTAGCAATCGTGACGCGGGGCTGGAGGATGTCGAGCGGCGCGGATGCACCGACGTCGATGCGGATCTGCGTGATGCGAGCCTGGTCACGCGCGAGGAAGAGCGACTGCTTGACCACTTCGACCGCGCGGCGGGCGTAGACGAGATTGAGATACGCCTGCTCGACCGACACCGCCGTATCCATCAAAGCGATGCGGAAGGTCTCCTGATTGATGCCCAGCGTATTGCGCGCGATGGTGATGCCGCGGCGATTGACGTCGATGCCGAAGTCACGCAGCAGCGGCTGATTCACGCCGAAGGTGATGCCGGGCGAGAGCTCCGGGCTGACGAGGCTCGCGCCGCCGGTGCGTTCCGTGCGGCTGTTGTTGAAGCCGACGCGATAGCCGCCGCCCGTGGGGAGGTTCTGCGAGACGCCGACGTCGATCGTCTGCTGCCGCTGCGAGGCCGCGGCAATCGTCGAAGTCACCGGCGCTTCGAAGCTCTGCCCCTGCACGAGCGCGGTGCCGAGCATGTCGTAGATGCCGTACTGCGAGCGGAGGCTTTCGGACGCCTCGCGATAAACGAATTCCTGCAGGCGGATGCCGAGGTTCCGCTCGATCGCGGAGCGGACCGCCTGATCGAGCGAGAGCTGCAGCGCGCGCGCATTGTTGACGTCCTGGTCCGTCTCGGCCGTGACGGATTCGGTCGCGCGCGGCGTCTGCGCCTGCTGCGCGAACAACGTCGTCGCGGCGAGCGAGAACGCCAGTGTAGTGATCAGCCGTCGTACAGCGGTCATCAAAGTCCTCCCAAACACGCCTCTATTACGCAAGGATGGGCTGCGGGTTTCGTCGAATGGACGTTTCGACGGCGGCGATGTTATCGCGCGGGCGCGGCTGCGGCGAGTCCTTCGGGATCGGTGGCGGCGGGCAGCGGCTCGCCCGCGAAATGACACGCCGCAAAGTGTCCCGGTTTGTGTTCGACCAGCGGCGGCACCTCGGTCTTGCAGATCGGGAACTGCGCAATCGGGCAGCGCGTATGAAACACGCAGCCGCTCGGAGGATTGAGCGGCGTGGGGATGTCGCCTTTGAGCAGAATGCGCGTCTTCTTCACCGTCGGATCGGGAACGGGGACGGCGGAGAGCAGCGCTTTCGTGTACGGATGCAGAGGATCGTCGTAGAGCGAACGGCGATCGGTGATCTCCATGATCTTGCCGAGGTACATGACCGCGACGCGCGTGGAGATGTGCTCGACGACCGAGAGGTCGTGCGCGATGAAGAGATACGTGAGTCCGAGCTCGTCCTGCAGATCCTGCAGCAGATTGACGACCTGCGCCTGCACGGAAACGTCGAGCGCGGAGACCGGTTCGTCCAGCACCAGGAACTTGGGATTGGTCGCGAGTGCGCGCGCGACTCCGATGCGCTGACGCTGACCGCCGGAGAACTGATGCGGATAGCGGCGGCGATAGTCGGGACTGAGGCCGACGCGCTCGAGCAGTTGCGCGACCCGCTCGCTGCGCTGGTTCGCATTCATTCCGCCGTGGATGATGAGCGGCTCGGCGACGATCGCGCCGACCGTCATGCGCGGATTGAGCGATGCATACGGATCCTGAAAGACGATCTGCATGTGGCGGCGCATGCGACGCATGTCGGTTGCGCCGAGGTCGAGGACGTTCGTTCCTTCGAAGGTGACGGAGCCGTTGCTCGGTTCGATCAGCCGCAGAATGCAGCGGCCGACGGTCGTCTTGCCCGAACCCGACTCGCCGACCAGGCCGAGCGTCTCGCCGCGCGCCACACCGAAGCTGATGCCGTCGACGGCCTTGACGTTCGCGACGACGCGTCCCAGCACACCGCGTTTGACGGGAAAGTACTTTTGCAGATCGCGCACGACGAGGAGCGGTTCCCCCTCCCCCAGCGGAACCTTCGGCGTGGTCTGCGGCGCCGACTGTTCGTTCGGATCATGCGTCGGCTTCGCATCACGATCGACCTGCCGCGCGGTCTGATCGGCGGGCGTTTGCAGGCCGCCGGTGATGGCGGGGGCGATTTTGTCGTCGCCGGGGATGAAGGGCTTATCGCTCATCGGTCGCCTCCGGCGCTCGATGAGCGAATTGAGAATTGAGAATTGAGAATTGAGAAAAACTGCTCCTCAATTCTGCACAGCGCGCGATGGTCACGTTGCGATTTCTCAATTCTCAATTCTCAATTCTCAATTCCGAATACGTTCAGGATCCGCCTCATCCCCATGCAGGTAACACCTTGCGCTGTGCTCGGGGCCGACCATCATCAACGCGGGCTCGTTGCCGAGGCAGATGTCCATGACGTCGGGGCAGCGGGGGTTGAACTTGCAGCCGCTGGGGAGGTTGGTGATCGGCGGGACCATTCCTTTGATCGTCGGCAGGCGGCCCGGCGGCGGGTTGTACGACGAATCGGCTTCGGCGCCGGTGCGCGGTGCGGCCGCTTCGGCGATCGACTGCGATGCGCCGGGCAGTGACTTGAGGAGGCCGCGCGTGTACGGATGCGCGGGATCGGCGAAGAGTTTCGCGACCGGCGCGTCTTCGACTACCCGCCCCGTGTACATGACGATCACGCGTTCGCAGAACTCGGCCACGACGCCGAGGTCGTGGGTGATGAGCAGAACCGCGAGGCCGAGCTTTTTCTGCAGCGACGCGAGCAGCTCCATGATCTGCGCCTGAATGGTCACGTCGAGCGCGGTGGTCGGCTCGTCGGCAATCAGGAGCTCCGGATCGCACGACAGCGCGATGGCGATCATCACGCGCTGACGCATGCCGCCGGAGAGTTGATGCGGATAGTCGTGCAGGCGTTTGTGCGGATCGGGGATCGAGACCAGCTCGAGCATCTCCCCCGCCATCTTCCACGCCTCTTTCTTTCCGACTTTGCGATGGATGCGAATCGCCTCCGCGACCTGCGAGCCGATCTTGAAGACCGGATTGAGCGACGTCATCGGCTCCTGAAACACCATGGCGATGTCGTTGCCGCGCACGTTGCGCATGTCGCGTTCGGAGATCGAGGCGAGGTTCTTTCCTTTGAAGCGCACTTCGCCGGCGGTGATTTTTCCAGGAGGCGCGACGAGGCGCATGATCGACATCGCCGTCACGCTCTTGCCGCAGCCCGACTCGCCCACCAGCGCGACCGCTTCACCGCGGCGCACGTTGAACGAGACGTTGTCGACTGCATGCACGGATCCGAACGACGTCCGGAGGTTTTTCACCTCCAGCAACGCCTCGGCTGGGTTGGCGTCCATGTCCGCCACCCGCGCTCCTGTCATCCCCACCGGTTGCTGGACCGGGATTTCCGTCACGCGGCCGATCGTAGCAAGAAGGATGACAATCGGCTGCGCCGATTGTGTTGACCTGTTCCCAGTCGCCAGTCACCGCGACGGATTCGCCTGGACCTCGAACGTCGCAAGGAGCCGAAGGGGCAACTGGCAACTGGCAACGGGTCACCCGTTATCAGCTCTCCAGTTCCGCAAGCAACGCGCGCGCTTCTTCGAGATCGTCTTCCCGCACCCAGAACTCGACGCCGTTCGTCACCGGGAGTCCTGAATAGAAAAGGTACTGGAGGTCTTCTGCGTTGGTGACGAACTCGATCTGTGCGTCATCGAGCAGCGATCGGACGATTGCGACGAGGCCGGGATCCTTCGTTTCGAACACGCGCATGAGTCGCACGTCATGGTCGTCGCGATCACCGCTTTGCGGCAGCGCATCGACGAGATCGACGTCGCAGTCGTTGCAGCGCGTAAAGCCGTCGCGGAACTCGCCGTTGCATTCGGGGCAGATCATCGAAGAGCAAGATTAAAGGACGCCGACCCGTTGATGTGGCCCGGACCCCAGACGTCGCAAGGACCGAAGGGGCAACTGCCAACCGGCAACCGGCAACTGATTACTTCACGAACCGTTTGATCAGCGCCCGCACTTCTTCAATTCCGAGCAACATCGCCACGGCGAAATAGACGACGCCGAAGATGCCGGAGATCACCATCGCCGTCGCAACGTTGTGCAGCGGCAGGCGCGCGAGGAAAGTGCCCAGGAAGCGTTCGCTGATCACGCTGACCGCGCCTGCTGCGATCGCGGCGATCCACAACTTCAGCTCGAAGCTGCCGGTGGTGTCGACGCGGCCGATGCGGCGCTGCATGCCGGCGCGCAACAGAAGGAACTCGATCCAGCCCGCGACGCCGGCCGATGCCGTCAAACCGACCGCGCCCAGGGCGAGCGTGCCGCCGGCGACCTGCGGGATCGGCATGCCGATCAACTCGATGAAGCGGACGATGAGCGGACGCAGAGGAAACGCAAAAAGGTATCCGAGGCCGGCGGTGAGGATGACTCGGATGGTGGCGAACTTGAGCGGCGTTTTCGTGTCGCCCATCGCGTAGTACGCGGATGAGTAGAGACGTCCGAGCGTCATCGCGAGCAACCCCACCGTCGATCCCGCGAGGATGTACCAGACGTACCGCGTCACCTCGGGCGTGAATGCGCCGGTCTGGAAAATCGCGGCGATGAGCAGATTGCCGATGGCGATGAAGGCGACGATCGTCGGCACGACGAAGAACGAAATCTGTCGCAGGCCGCGCGTCAGCCGGGTGCGCAACGCGGCGGCGATCTTGTCGTGATCGCCCACCTCCCCTGCCATCTGCGGCAGCTCGGCCGCCGCGACGGACATGCCGAAAAGACTGATCGGCAACAGGTAGATGGTCTGCGCGTACGTCATGCTCATCACCGCGCCGGTCGGAAGGTAGCTGGCGATGAGAAGGTCGATGTATGCGCTCAGCTGCACGACGCCGCGGCCGACCACGACCGGGCCGAACGAGCGATAGACCTCACGCACCGGCTCGAGTTTCGAGTCGAGGCCGAAGTGCAGATGTTTCGCGTAGCGGAAGACGAACGGGAGCTGCACGCCGAGCTGCAATGCGCATCCGACCACCGTGCCCCACGACAGCGCCACCGCGAGATCGCTCTGGTTCATGCGCGTGCCGAAGAACACGAGCGTCGCGATCATCGCGGCGTTCCAGAGAACCGGAGCGACGTAAGAGAGGAAGAACTTCCGGTGACTGTTCAGGATGCCGAGGCACCAGGCGGAGAGGACGAGGAGCCCGGTGCCGGGGAACAGGATGCGGACGATGCGGATCGTCAGCGCGCGCGTCGGACCTTCGAAGCCGGGCGCGATGAAGTCGATGAGATAGGGCGTGAGCAGCACGCCGATCAGCACGAGGGCTGAGGTGACGAGGGCGAGGATCGTCGCCACCACACCGGCCACCCGTCCGGCGAGCTTCTCATCGCCGCGCGCGAGCGTGCGCGCATAAACAGGAATGAAGGAGGCGGAGAGCACGCCTTCGCCGAAGAGGTTCTGGAGGAAGTTCGGCACCTTCAGCGCGGCGGCGAATGCGTCACCGGCGGCGGAGTTGCCGAAGTAGTGCGCCATGACGCGCGTGCGGATCAGCCCTGCGACGCGGCTGAGCAGAATGCCCGCGGCGACCAGCGCCGCGTAACCCCCTGCGCGCTTCGCGGCCGGTTTCGGCGCGGCTGCTGCGGCGGGTGTGGATGCCTGTGCTTCGGAATTCATGCGGGGACCGGCGCGATACCATACCGCGGCACGTGCGCTCGCCGCGGCAGGGGGCGCGCAAATGTCATCAAATCATGCACACCGTTCGTATTGCAGGTGCGGGACCATCGGGGCTGGCGGCAGCGATCGCGCTCGCACGCGCGGGCCGCGATGTGGAGGTCCACGAGGCGAAGCGCGACGTCGGCAGCCGCTTCATCGGCGACCTGCAAATCATTGAGGCGGCTTCGGAAGCGGAGCCGGTGCCGGAGTTCCTCGCGCGGATCGGCATCGAGCCGGACTTTTATTTCAGACCCGTTTCGCACGCGACCTTCTACGACCATCGCGACCGCGCCCGCACGATCCGCAGCAATGCGCCGTACGGCTATTTCATCCGGCGCGGTCCCGAAGAGGGAACGCTCGATCGCGGTCTCCTCGCGCAGGCGCGAGCCGCGGGGGCGCGCATCCTCTTCAACAGCCGTTTGAAACCGGAGGATGCGGACATCGTCGCCACCGGCCCCGCAACGCCGGACGGCCTCGCGCGCGAGATGACCTGGCACACGAGCGCTCCGGAGCGGGTGGAAGTGTTCTTCAATCATCACCTCGCGCCCGGCGGCTATTCGTATCTCTTCATCCTCGACGGGCTGGCGACGTTCGGCTGCGCGATCGTCGCGGACTTCAAGAAGATCGACGATTACTTCGAGCACTCGCTCGCCTCCGCGCGCCGCGTGCATCCGTTCGAGATTCCATCAGAGACGCGCACCGGCTATTCGTACATGAACTTTCACCTCAAGCAGAGCGCGACGAAAAACGGTGCGCGCTACGTCGGTGAAGCCGCCGGGTTTCAGGACTATCTCTTCGGCCTCGGCATCCGTTACGCGCTGACCAGCGGCTGGCTCGCGGCGCAGAGCATTCTCGAAGGGCGCGATTTCAACGAGCTCTGGACGGGCGCGTTAGCGACGAAGCAGCAGACGAGTCTCGTCAATCGTTTTCTGTATGAGGTGGGCGGCAATACCGGCCTGTCGATCTTCGTGCGGCAGGCGGCGAAGGCGAAGGACTTTCACCGCTATCTGAGCGGCTGGCACGCGTCGACCTGGTGGAAGGCGATGCTCGCGCCGATCGTGCAGCGCGTGTGGCGTCACAGCGGACGCTGCATGCACAAGCCGGATACCCATTGGTGCCGCGCCCGCGATACCGAAATGAAAGTGCCGCCTCTCGGCGAGGTGCAACCGTGAACATCGACGCGGCGTACGCGCAATGCCGCGCGATCGCGCACAAGCACGGCGCGAACTTTTCGGTGGGGTTTCGTTTCCTGCCGAAGGTGAAGCGCCGCGCCGTGTATGCGGCGTATGCGTATTGCCGGGTGGCGGATGACATTGCGGATGATGAGGACCCAGGTGTCATCCTGAGCCGCGAAGACGGCGAAGGACCTTCCCCGATCCGGAGGGAAGGTCCTTCGCTTCGCTCAGGATGACACCTGTTGCCACACGC
>JALYOB010000565.1 GCA_030857085.1 Acidobacteriota bacterium
CGCCGGAGGCGCTCCCGGTCGTCTCTCGTGCGAACGCTACATCGCCTGCGCCGTCGTCACATCGGCCGCCACCGCGACCTGGTTCTTGCCGTTTTTCTTCGCGAAATACAAAGCCGCGTCGGCGCGGGAGATCAGTTCCGCGCTCGTCATTCCGTCGCGGGGATACACCGCCACGCCGATACTGACCGTGATGTGCAGCGTGCGATCGATGTGCTGCAGGCGGAACACGCGGCGGGCGACGATTTCGCGCATCCGGTTCGCGGCGTCCGATGCGGAGCTTGCGGGCGTGTCGGGGAAAATGATGGCGAACTCCTCACCGCCATAGCGTGCGACCACATCACTGTCGCGCGCGTTCGTCATCAGCTCCTCGACAAGGCCTTTGAGGATCTCGTCGCCGACAGGGTGACCATAGGTGTCATTGATCTTCTTGAAATTATCGATGTCCAGCATGGCCAGCGCGAGCTCGTGGCCGGTGCGCGCGTGGCGGGTGATTTCCTTCGACAATGCTTCCTGGAAAAAGCGGTGATTGTAGGCGGGCGTCAATGCGTCAATGAACGTGAGACGCTTGATTTCCTCGTACTGACGCGCCGATTGCAGTGCAGTGACTGCCTGTGTGGCGAAAACCTCCAGCGTCTGCACCTTCTCCACGCTGGGAATGCGGCGATCGTGCGGTTCGCGCACAGAGAGATAACCGAGCATCTCGTCCGCGCGCATGAGCGGCACAATGAGCAGATCATTGTCGTGCCACTCGTCCGGTTTCAGATACCCGTCGTCCGCATCCTCGGGGCGCACGAAGAAATCGTGCTCGCTCTTGCGTAATGCCGTATGCGACACAAAGTACGAATTCGAGACGCGGAACTCCGGATTGAGAAATGCGGCGATTTCCGTGGAAGAAACGTGCTTCTTGCGCACCTCTTCCCATACGTCGTCCATGCCCGCCTGGGCGCGGCGGACATATTCGTCGCGGCGGGGGTCGTGTAAGGCGAAAACCACGCTCTCGAAGCCGAGGGCTTTGCGGATGGCGTGAGCGATCCGGGTGAGCGCGGCGTCGATTTCGAATTGCCCGATGAGCGAATTCGACACATCGAGAATCGTCGACATCGTGGCCGCGTGACTCTCGAGCTGAATAGTTTTCTCCCGCATTTCGCGGCGCAGCAGCTGATCCTGTAACGACAATGCCGTCTGATTGACCAGCAGCGTCAGGAGATTGAGGCTCCCCGCTTTGAGGATCGACAAATCCTCCGTCTCGAACAGAAGAATTCCGTAAATCACCTCGGGCGTCTGGATGCCGATCAGCACCTGAATTGCGCTGCCGCCGGAGAGGGGGAACTTGCGCATGTCGCTCTGGAACACGAACGCGCGGCTCGGGGCCGATTGTGCGAATCCGGCCGAGTCGACCCAGCGCATGATGTCCTGATCCGTCGGCATGCACTCGCCGAAGCGATAGACCGTGCCGGGGACATCGGGATTCGCTTCCCAGGTCACCACCGCGCAGGCCTTCATCCTGGCCAGCTTCGAGAGAAGTGACATGAGACGGCGGAGCGTCTCGTGATCCGTTTCCGCGGAGAGAATGTGGGTCGAGCTCTCCGTGAGAATCGCCAGCTCGCGATTCCGGCGCATCAGGTCGACATTCTGTTGCGCCGCTTCCGCCTCCGCGCGGAGCGCATAGGCGACGATCAGCACCGGCAGAAAGGCGATCGCCACGCCCGCAATGCCCCACGTCGCATAGAGCATCGCCTCGATCATCACCACCGGCGTGATGAAGAGCAGCGTCTTTCCTTCGAACAGAAGAATGCGCCGGAGGTCGACGGGCGATGCGTCGCCTTCGAAATAGCGATGCACCACCACGAACAGCAGATGGACGGCGATGTAGCCGACCAGCAGCAGTGTGAAGCCGGCCATCTTCGCGGCAGGCGGCGCATTGGGGGCGACGGCCAGTGAATAGAGGAGGCCGACGATCGCGTACGTCAGCGCGAGCTGCGCGGCGTCATAGAACGGCTCGATGCGCCACGCGCGGGTTTTCAGCGCCTCATAAGCCGCATAGGCGCTGCTGCCGATGAGTACGGCCGACAGACCGACGGCCGGACTGTGGAAGATGATGATCGCCCCGAACGCGACCGCGGCCTCGAATCCCACCGACGCGTCGCCGCTCTCATAGCGGAGGAACGAGGCGACGAACACCAGCGCCGCGAACGCGAGCGCGGTCCACATCTCCGCAGCCGGCCGCGTGAATGCGGCCCCCACGACGAGGACGGCGGAGAGGCCGATGAGGCCAGCCTTCCATAATCGAAACCACGACAACCGGGACATGGGCGTGGGCCCGATTGTAGCGCGGCGGAGGCGTGTCATCCCGAGCGAAGTCGAGGCACCCTGCCGCGCAGTGGCCTGGACGAAGGGGATCGCTCGCGACGGCACGGCGGCGTGTTCTAATCCGCCCGCCATGTGGGAAGCCGTCATCGGCCTCGAAGTGCATGCGCGTCTGCAGACGCGCACGAAGATCTTCTGCGCCTGCCCGACCACCTTCGGCGCCGCGCCGAATACGAACGTCTGCCCCGTCTGCCTCGGATACCCCGGCGCGCTTCCGGTGCTCAACCGGAAAGCAGTCGAGCTCGCGATCCGGATGGCGCTCGCCACCGGCTGCACCGTGCAGAACGAATCGGTGTTCGCCCGGAAGAACTACTTCTATCCCGATCTCCCGAAGGGCTGCCAGATCTCGCAATTCGACAAGCCGCTCGCGACCGGCGGCAAAGTCGGCGACGTGCGCATCCTCCGCATCCACATGGAAGAAGACGCGGGGAAACTGCTGCACGAGCGCGACGCGTCGCTGGCCGATCTCAATCGCGCCGGCACGCCTCTCATCGAGATCGTCAGCCATCCCGACATCCGCTCCGCCGAAGAAGCAGACGCCTATCTCACGCGCCTCCGCCAGATCCTCATGTACACCGAAGTGTGTGACGGGAACATGGAGGAAGGATCGCTGCGATGCGATGCGAACGTCTCCGTGCGCAAACCGGGCGAGCCGCTCGGGACGCGCAATGAGATCAAGAACCTCAACTCCTTCCGCTTTCTGCGCACGGCGATCGACTTCGAGATCCAGCGCCAGATTGCTGTGCTCGAGAGCGGCGGCACGATCGAGCAGGCGACGCGTCTTTTCGATCCTTCCACGGGCGAGACGCGCGTCATGCGCACGAAGGAAGAAGCGCATGACTATCGCTATTTTCCGGAGCCCGATCTGTTCACGCTCGCGGTTGATGACGCGGCCATTGCCACGACGCGCGAGTCGCTTCCGGCATTGCCGCATCAGCGCGTGGAGCGTTATCAGCGCGACTACGGCAT
>JALYOB010000566.1 GCA_030857085.1 Acidobacteriota bacterium
GTGCCGCTCCGCGGCACTACACGACGAGACGCACCGCCTGCTCCACGTACATCCGCAGCGTCTTCAGAAAATCTGCGCCGGCTGCGCCGTCGATCACGCGGTGGTCGCACGACATCGTCACCTTCATCCGGTCGCGCACCACGATCTGACGATTGGCATCGACGACCGGTTTCGCTTCCGCCGCGCCGATCGCGAGGATCGCGGCGTTGGGCGGGTTGATGATGGCGGTGAAGTCCTCGATTCCCCAGGCGCCGAGGTTGGAGATGGTGAAGGTCGAGCCCTGATACTCGTCCGGCTTGAGCTTGCGATTCTTCGCTTTGTCCGCAAGCGCACGCACCTCGGTCGCAATGTCGGGGACCGCTTTCTGATCGGCGTTGCGGATGACCGGCGTGATGAGACCATCGGGTGTGGCGACGGCGACGCCGATGTGCACTTCGCCGTGTTGCGTGATCGCCTCTTCGCCCCAGCTCGCGTTCACGCCCGGATGGTGGCGCAGCGCGAGCGCGATCGCGCGGATGATGAAGTCGTTGAGGCTCACCTTCACGCCCGAGATCTCGATGATCTGCTGGCGCAGCGACATGAGATTCGTGACGTCGTATTCGGCCGTGAGGTAGAAGGTCGGAATCGGTCCGATCGACTCCGCCAGCCGCTTCGCGATGGTGCGGCGCATCGCGGTGAGCGGAATGATTTTCGTTTCGAGCGCCGGCACGCCTGCCGCGGCCGGAGCCTGCATCGTCTGCGTCGCGGCGGGTTGCTTCTGCTCCTGCTGCTGTTGCGGTGCAGCTGCCTGTTTCGGCTGTGCGGCCTGCGGTGCCGCGGTGCCGCCCTGCGCGTTCTTGATGTCGGCGGCGACGATGCGTCCACCCGGACCGCTTCCCTGCACGTTCTCGAGATCCACTCCCATCTCGCGAGCCATGCGGCGCGCGAGCGGCGAGGAACGTCTGCGATCGCCGCTCTCCTGCGACGCGGTTTCGCGTGTGGTCGCAGCAGGTTCCGGTCCGGTGCGGTCGCGGCGCGGCCCTTTATGCTCGATGGCCTCGCCATACTCGCCGGTGGTGTGTTTGACGCTGTCTTTCTTGTCGGTCGCGCGGCGGGCGAGCGACTCGCTCTGCGCCGGTTCTTCTTCCGCCGGCGCGTCTTCAGTCGACGGCGCCGCCTCTTCTTTCTCGCCTTCGCCGAGGATGCGCGCCAGCACGTTGCCGACCGGCACCATGTCCCCTTCTTTCGCTGCATGCGCGCCGAGGGTGCCGTCGGCTTCGGCTTCGAGATCGAGGTTGACCTTGTCGGTCTCGATCTCCGCGACCGGCTCCCCTCGTTTCACCGCATCGCCCGGCTGTTTGTACCAGCGGACGACCTTCCCCTCGGTCATCGCGTCGCCCGCTTTGGGCATGATGATCTCAGCCATTTGCGTACATCACCCTCTTCACTCCGCGGATGATCTCCGGCTCGTGCGGCGTCGCGAGCAGTTCGAGATTGCGCGCGTACGGCATCGGCGTGTCTTCGCCGGTCACGCGCGCGACCGGCGCGTCGAGCTCGTCGAACATGTTCTCGGTGATGCTCGCCGCAATCTCGGCACCGGCGCCGTACAGCTTCCACTGCTCCTGCGCCACGACCGCGCGATGCGTTTTCGCAACGGACGCATACACCGGATCCATGTCCAGCGGACGAATCGAACGGAGGTCGATGACCTCGCACTCGATCCCTTCTTCTTTCGACAGCTTCTCGGCCGCCGCGAGCGAGAGCTGCAGCATGCGGCTGTACGAGACGATGGTGACGTCTTTCCCTTCGCGCGCAACGCGCGACTTGCCGAACGGCACGGTGAAATCAGGATCGTCGGGCACTTCGCCCTTCATGCCGTACAGCGCGGCACTTTCGAGAAAGAGCACCGGGTCTTTCCCGCGAATCGCGGTCTTGAGCATTCCCTTCGCGTCGGCAGGCGTCGCCGGTGCGACGACGTGCAGTCCGGGGAAGTGTCCATAGAACGATTCGAACGTCTGCGAATGTTGCGCGGAGAGCTGCACGCCGGCGCCCTGCGGACCGCGCACGACGATCGGCACATCGACCTGTCCGCCGGAGAAGTAACGCACTTTCGCGGCGTGGTTGATGATCTGGTCGGCGGCGACGATCGAGAAGTTCATGGTCATCATCTCGACGATCGGCCGCAGACCCAGCATCGCCATGCCGACGGCCGTTCCGATCATGCCTGCCTCGGCGATCGGCGTGTCGACGACGCGCTTCGGTCCGTATTTCTTCAGCATGCCCGCGGTGATGCGGAACGTGCCTTCGTAGACGCCGATGTCCTCGCCCAGAATGAGGACGTTCGGGTCGCGATCCATTTCTTCGATCATCGCTTCGCGAATCGCGTCGCGGTAGCTTTTCTCAGCCATCGTTTCTTTCGTCTTCCGTGGTCTTGCGAGCTACTCCCGCTCGCTCTCGGCAACCCAGCGCGGCTGGTGCTCGGCAATGACGTCGGTGAGGAGGTCTTCGCGATCGGGCGGCGCGGCTTCTTCGGCGAATCTGACAGCGTCGGCCGAGACCTTCGTCGCCCACTCGTCCATCGATTTCACATCCTCATCCCTCAGGCCGCACATCTCGGAGAGACGCGTGCGGAGGATGAGAATCGGATCGCGCTGGCGGTGTTTTTCGACTTCTTCTTTCGGACGGTACGGCTGCAGGATGTCGGCCGCACCATGGCCGCTGAAGCGATAGGTCATCGCTTCGATGCAGTACGGCCTTCCGGTCTCACGCACCTGGCGGATGACGCGATCGGCCACGCCGCGCACGGCGAAGATGTCCTGTCCATCGACTTTCTCGCCGGGGATGTCGTACGCCCGCACACGCGCGGCAAGATCGGTGAGCGCGGAGTGACGTTCGAGCGCGGTGCCCATGGCGTAGCCGTTGTTTTCGATGATGAAGACGATCGGGCACATGCCCTGATGTCCCCACAATCCAGCCATGTTCATCGCTTCGTGGAACGAGCCGATGTTCATCGCGCCATCGCCGAAGTAGCAGATGACGACGCGATCGCTCCCCTGATAGCGCAACGAGTACGCTGCACCGGCGGCGAGCGGCAGATGTCCGCCGACGATGCCGTATCCGCCATAGAGGCCATGCTCTGCATCGAAGAGATGCATGGAGCCGCCTTTGCCTTTCGAGACGCCGCTCGCTTTGCCGAAGAGTTCGGCCATGACGGCGTTCGGCTGCGATCCCAAAGCGAGTGCCTGTGCGTGGTCGCGATAGCCGCAGAAGACGACGTCATCTTTCTGCAGCGCGCTGATGATGCCGGAGGCAATCGCTTCCTGGCCGATGTAGACGTGGAGGTATCC
>JALYOB010000137.1 GCA_030857085.1 Acidobacteriota bacterium
CGGATCCATCGCCCCGCGCCAGTTCTCGAAATCGCGATTGCGGATCTGCATGGCGATCGGCGAACCGAGCGTCTCCCCACCCCGCACGCCGGCCGTGATCTCGGCGTCGTCCGATTCGATTTTCATGCGCCCGCCGCGGCCATACCCGTGCTGCCGCCGCCGCATGTCACGCGCGATGTTTTCTCGGTTGAGGGTGAGGCCCGCGGGGATGCCGGTGACGAGGACCGTGAGCTGCGGACCATGGGATTCGCCTGCGGTGGTGAAGTTGATTTGCATGGTTCTGCTTCGCTTCCGCAGTCTATCCTTCGTCGCGCAGCGACGGAGGATCTCTGGTTGTCCCGCCGCGGAGCGGAACGATCGTCGCTGCGGAGGCAAACGCACTCCGGGATCACCGGAGATCCTCCGTCGCCTGCGGCGACGAAGGATGAACCGCAGCGACTCTTACTCGCTCCGCGGATCCAGCGCGTCCCGAAACCTCTCCCCCACGATGTTGAACGCCGCCACCGTCGTAAAGATGGCCAGGCCGGGAAAGAGCACGAGCCACCACGCGTAGTCGATGTGCTCGTGGGCGGTCGAGAGGATGCTCCCCCACGACGCGGTCGGAAGCTGCACGCCGAGTCCCAGGAACGACAGCGCGGACTCGGTCAGGATCGCCGCGGCGACGCCGAAGCTCGCGGAGACGAGCACCGGTGCGAGCGCGTTCGGGAGCAGGTGGCGGAAGATGATGCGGCCATCGCGCGCGCCGCTCGCGCGTGCGGCCTGCGCGAACTCGACTTCACGAATGCGCAGAAACTCCGCGCGCACGTAACGCGCCTCGCTGGTCCACGACGTGAGGCCGAGCGCGATCATGATCGTGAGCATCGACGGGCGGAAGAGCGCCACGATGCCGAGAACGAGAAAAAGAAAAGGAAAGCAGAGGACGACCTCGATCACGCGCGAGACCAGCCAGTCCGCAGCGCCGCCGTAGTAGCCGGCGAGCGCGCCGAAGAACGAGCCGACCAGCAGTGCGATGAACGTCGCAAAGTAGCCGACCGAGAGCGAGACGCGCGCGCCGTGAATCATCCGCGCGAGCACGTCGCGGCCGAGGTCGTCCGTGCCGAGGAGATGACCGTTGCCGGGCGGAGTGAGACGCGCGGCGAGATCGATCGTATTCGGTGAGAACGGCACCGGCGCGCGTAACGAGAACGTCGTCGCGACCGGCGGCAGATCGACGTCCGGATCCGCGGTCCAGTAATCGGCAAGCGCGGGCGAAGACCAGCCTTGCGAGGTGTGCGCGAGAATCGGTTTGCGATTCGCGAGCAGCGGTGCGAGAAACGCGATCATCGTCGCGACGCAGACATAGATCAGCGCGAACGTGGCCAGCTTGCTGTGGCGGAAGCGAATCCAGGTCAGGCGCCAGAACGACTCGGCGGGAAGGCGCTTTCGCTGCGTCACTTCCCCTCCCCCAGCCGCACGCGCGGATCGGCGATCGCGTAGAGCACGTCCGCGGCGAGGCTGGCGACGAGTGTGACCACGGCCGTGATCACCGTCAGCCCCATGACCGTCGGGTAGTCGCGCGTCATCACCGACTCGATGTAGAGCAGCCCCACGCCGTCCCATTGAAAGATCTGCTCGACGATCACGCTGCCGGAGATGAGATACGGAACCGTGAGTCCGAGGAGCGTGATGAGCGGGAGGAGCGCATTGCGGAATGCGTGACGCCACATCACCGCGAGATGACCCGCACCTTTCGCACGCGCCGCCGTGATGAAGTCCTGGCGAATCACTTCCGTCAATGCAGACTTCGAGAAGCGCGCGAAGATCGCCAGCTGCGCGTAGGTCATCGTCAGCACCGGCAGCACCAGATGGCGAATGCGATCGGCGAACTGCGCGCCGGGCGCGAGATCGAGATAGTCGTCCGAGGTCA
Organism: Acidobacteriota bacterium; assembly: GCA_030857085.1. Taxonomy (GTDB): domain Bacteria; phylum Acidobacteriota; class Thermoanaerobaculia; order Gp7-AA8; family Gp7-AA8; genus QHVT01. The sequence continues at coordinate 1,907 of JALYOB010000137.1, forward strand.
TGCCGAACAGCGGAAAGAGCTGATAGCGGACGGAGAAGAACTGCATCAGCAGCAGGGCAACCCAGAAGCTCGGCAGCGAATAGAGCAGAAAGAAACCGACCGCGGATGCGCGCTCGACCATGCGTCCGGAACGGCGCGCACTCCAGAAGCCGATCGGAATGCCGATCAGCGCGGCGATCGCGAACGCGCTGCCATTGAGCGCGAACGTGTTCGGCAGTTTTTCCAGAATGCGCTCGCGCACATCGCGGCGATCGACGACGGAGATGCCGAAGTCGAACGTGACCGCGCCGCGCAGCCAGTAGAGATACTGCACCGGCAGCGGCTCATCGAGATGGAACTCCTGCCGGATTGCATCGAGCACCGCGGGAGGAATCGTCCTCGAGCCGGCGCGGCCGATGAAGAAGGTGATCGGATCGCCGGGAACGATGTGAATGAGCGTGAAGGTGGCGACGGTGATGCCGAGAAACGTGAGGAGCGCGTACGCGAGACGGCGGACGACGTAGCTCGTCATCGCGCCGGCGCGAGCCACCAGTCGAGCTCACCGGGCGACCAGAGAAAGTAGCCGAAGCCGTGACTCGCGACGACGCCATGCAGGCGCCGATTGAGTCCCCATTTCGCGGAGCTCTGCACGACCCAGGTGTACGGCTGATCTTCCGCGAGCACTTCGTGCAGACGCCAGTAGAGCTGTTTGCGTTTCGCCTGATCGAGCTCGCGACGCGCCGTATCGATGAGACGGTCCGCCTCCGGATTCGAGTAATGGACGAAGTTCTGTCCGGCCGGCGGCATCTGTGAGGAGTGGAAGAGATTGTACGGATCGGGATCAGGATCGAGATCCCACGACAGGTACGCCGACTGGAAGTTTCCGCCGAGGATGCGCTGGATGGCCATCGTGCCGTCCATGAGCGCGATCTCGAGCTGCACGCCGGCTTTCTTGAGCTCCGCCTGCGCGAGTTGCGCGAGCTGTGCGGCCGTCGCGCTGCCGGTCATCACCACCAGTTCGAGCCGGAGCGGCTTGCCGTCTTTGTCGACCACGCCGTCCCCGTTGTGATCGGCCCATCCGGCCGCGGCGAGGAGTTGCTTCGCGGCGGCGACGTCGTGGCGCACCACCGGAACGTTCGGGTTGTACGCCCACTCATCCGGCGTGAAGGGGCCGCTCATCGCGCGGCCGGTGCCGTGATAGAGATCGTTGATCACCTGATCGATCGGCACACACATCGAGAGCGCGCGGCGCACGCGTTTGTCCGCGAGCAGCGGATCGCGATTGTTCCAGGCAATGTAGTTGTAGTTGAGCGTGTAGAAGCGCTGAAAGTCGACCGTCGACGCGAGCTGAGGATTTTTGCTCTCGCGCGCCCAGGTGTCCGAGGCGATGAGCGTTTCGTCGATTTCGCCGCGGCGCAGTGCACTGAATGCGGTGCCGTGATCTTCGATCACTTTGAAGACGATCGTCTCGATGTGCGGCCTGGTTCCCCAATAGTCTTTGCGCCGTGCGATGACCACTTCTTTGCCCGGCACGCGGCGCACGAGCGTGTACGGGCCGCTGCCGACGACGCGATCGTTGTAGTCCTCGAGGAACTTCCCTTTCGCATAGACGTGCTCGGGCAACACCTGCAGGTCGATGAATTTGATGAGCTGCGATGCGAGCGGCTGCTTGAACGCGATCTCGGCGGTGTGCTCGTCGATCGCGCGCGTGTTGGCCATGTCGATCTGTTCGAAGTTGCCCGCGAGCTGCGAGGCTTTCGTCTGCGGGTCGACGATCTTGCCGATGGTGTAGACGACGTCGCTCGCGCGAACGGGAGTGCCGTCCGAGAAGGTCGCGCGCTCGTCGAGGTGGAAGCGGTAGCGCAGTCCGTCCGCGGAGACTTCCCACGTTTTCGCGAGTCCGGGACTCGGCTGCAGATCGCGGTCGATGTTGAGGAGCGGCGTGAAGAGGTATTGCGTGACGTAGCGATCGCCGCGATTGCCGGGGATGACTGGATTGAGGGAGTTGATGTCGATGTCGAGGCGGCGGTTGAGCGTGCCGCCATCGCGCGGCGTGTCGTCGGCCGGGAGCGGAACGCTCGCCGCGGGCTTCGGAGCGGCCGGCTTTTCACCGCCGCCACACGCGACGCAAAGCACAACCAGAAATGTGACGAGCGGACGGCGTCTCACGCGGCCGATTATAGCGGCCGTGCCTGCTTTATGGATTCGCGAATGTTCCGTTGCCTGTCGCCCGTTGCCCGTTGCCGCGACAATTTGCGGCTGACGGCGAACTGCGCGGCAACAGGCAACAGGCAACAGTGCAACGGTGAGACAGGGCGCCGCCCTATCTCACCTGCACATTCGCGGTCGTGATGTTGTACTGCCCATCCACTGCGCGCACGATCACGAACTTGCCGTTGATCGTGCTGCGATCGAGGCGGAAGGTTTCGTCGCGCGAATCGGCGATGCCGTCGACGGGCGTGATGCGAATCCACTTCTCGGCATCGACCGAATATTCGACGCGGCCGATCGGCGAGGCGCTGTCGGTGATGTGCAACGTCACGTCGTTGCCGTTCGCATCGCTGCGGACCTGCGGGGCGGTGTTGTCGACTTCGAACTCCACTCCTTCGCGCGCGGCGGTGAGCGGCGCGTCGGGATTGTCATCGGCATCGGTCGCCACGAGGCGCAGTTCGTAGCGGCCATCGGGCAGCTGCGAGGTGTCGAAGTTCATCTGCGTTTCCTGCATGTTCTCGCGCAGACGGAGCCAGCGATCGCTCCCCTTCGCCCGGAACGACAGCGTGTAACGAAGCGAGTCGCCGTTGTCGTCGCTCGCGCGCCAGGAGACGGTGCGGAACCCTTTGCGGAACATCCGCTTCCCCTGCTCGGCCGGCGTGCGATCGCGCGGCGTGTCGAGGCTGGTGAAGATGCCGTATTCGTCGGGGTTCGTCGCTTCGACGACCTGCGGTGCAGCCGGATACGCGGAGGTGATGAAGACGACCGCCGGATCCTGCACGCCCAGCGCTTCGATTTCCGGAGCGACGTTGCGATTCATGTAGGCGACGCTGACGGTGTCGACCGCTGCATCGGCCGATGCTTTGGGCATGGTCAGGCGCCATTGGATGTAGCGCGCGGGCGGCGCGGCGATGTTGCCTTCGAGCGCGTTCTGCGTGGTCGTCCAGTTGCTCCACGTCGCATCGGGCGTGCGCGTGTTGCCGCTGCGGAACGAGATGGCGACATTGCCGTTCGCGAGATTGCGTCCTTCGATGCGGTAGTTGCCGAAGCGCGAGAAGCGCTCGACGTCTTTGGCGGCAGAACGGAATTCCGGAGTCGCGGCGGTTCCACCCTGCACGCGATACACAGCTCCTGCGTTCGTGGTCGTGATGACCGCATTGCTGCCCATCCCGGAAATCGAGACGATCTGTTTTTCCGGCACTGCGCCCAGCAACGCCACTTCACCGGCGCGCATCTCGTAGATGCGGCCATTCGGACCGGTGCCGACGAGGATCGCGCCGTTGTCGCCGCCGCTGATGCTGTAAACCATCTCGCGATCGAACTTGCGCACGGTCTCCACGAAGCCATCCGCATCAATCCGATAAACCTCGGCCGCCCCGGTGGTCGCAGACGCGCTGCTGCTCGAGTCGTCGAACGAGAACGAGACTTCGACGCTGCCCGACGCCTGTCCTTCTTTCTTCGTGTCATCCGAGCTCGCGGCCGCCGACGACTGCTGCGTCTGACCCTGCGCCGCCTTGCCCGACTGCGCTTTCGCAGGCGCGCTCGCGGGGAGCACATTGCTCACGCCCGCGGCCCAGCCGGTGCCGTTCGCGTCGACGTAGATCGTCGAGATTTCGTTGAGCGGCGAGTCGAACAGCGCGATGGCCGAACCGTCGCGCGCGATCTGGTAAATGCGACCTTTGCCTGATCCACCCGCGAGCACGGAGCCGTCTTTCCTCGCGGCAACGGAACGGATGTGCGTATCGGCGGCGTCATAAAGCACGATGCCCTGGCCGTTGGCGGAAACGCGGAACAGTTTTCCTTCGACGCCGGTCGCGACGAGGAGCTCACTCCCCTGCGGTTCGATCGCCCAGATGTAGGCCTGCTTCGGATCGAAGAAGACGGTCTGCTTTCCGCTCTCCGGATCGATGCGATAGATCTTTCCGTTCGGCGACGTCCCCGCCAGCAACGCCCCATTCACGAAAGCGACCGCATAAACCTCGGGCTCCGGCGACGTGAAGAGCACATCGAGTTTCTCGCCGCGCAGGCGATAGATCTTGCCGTCGTTGCCGGTGCCGAAGAAACGATCGCCATTCGGCGCGACGGTCTGCGACAGCACGAATGGATCGGTGAACGTGGCGATCTTTTTCACCGCCGGCGCGGGACGCAATTCGCCGCGCGAGTTGACTGCGAAACCTTCGAGCTCTCCCGCGAGAAAGTCTTCCGCCGCGCCGACGCGCCAGAACTGCGGCGCGACCGCGAAGGCTTGTGCTGCTGCAAGGAGGAGAGCCGTAGTGAGAAGAAAACGGCGCATGGATGTGACTGTCCTTTCGAAACGCAGTTGACCTGTTGCCTGTGGCCCGTTGCCGCTCCGCGCGGGGCGGAATCGGCAACGGGAACCGGCAACAGGTCAGCGCGTCATTGTCAGCGCGCTTTGCACGCGCTGATCCACAAGAAACCGTGAACTCAGATTGCAGGTTTGACGTCGAGGTCGATCTTGAGCGCGCCGTCGACGATGTAGCCGAGCGCCTTCGCGCTCTGACCGGCCGGGTGATACTTCACCTGCGCCTGCGCCGCGTTCGAAGTGTCGCCGGTGACGACCGCGCGCATCGACGGCGGCAGGTTCGGGAGATAGACGCCCGAGGTGACGGCGCCTTCGCCGGTCGAATAGAGACCGACCGTGAGATCGGTCGACGGACGCAGGCGGGCTAACACATCGACCACCTGCTCGAGCGTGCGCGGATCGGGCGGCACGAGCGAGAAGTCGATCGCGTTCATCACCGAGCCGCTGCCGATGAGGAGGTACGCGCTGCCGGCGGGCTGGTCGTCGGGGATGCGCACGTCGAAGGTCTCGACGAACGGCTCGCCGCGGAAGGGCTTGAGCACCGTGCGCACCTGAACCGTATCGCCCGCCTCGACGCGGCCTTTCGCCGGCGTCACGAGCGACGCTTCCATCAGCTTGGCGATGCGGAGATCGTCATCGTGACGCAGGTTGATCTTCACGCTCTCGATCTCGGTCGGACGGAATTCGTTCGACATCAGATAGCCGGAGATGACGGCGAGGTACTGCGGAATCGACGAGCGCGCCTGCTCGCCGGCCCAACCTTCGCGGAGGTGAATCGGCTGGAAGCCTTTGACTTTGATCTCCGACTCCATGATGACCGTGCGCTCGCCGGCCGCGCGCTGTGCGTTCGCGACGACCGAGTCGGTGACCATCGCCAGCATGAGCGGCGAGAGCTTCGAGTGGCGCACGAGATTGACGTGATAGCTCTTGGTCGCGCCGCCGCCGTTGACGGAGACGTCGACCGGAATCATCTGCGGCTTGTCGCCGAGGACGCCCATGATGCCGGCCGCGCGATCCTGACGGAGCACGCCGACGATCGGGCCGGTGTTGGAGAACTTGAACGAGCTGGCGACGCTGGGGAGCACGGTCACGATGTCCGCGGTGGCCATCGGGAAGTTGATCTCCCCCATGTCGAGGAACGGGTGACCGAATGCGTAGACGTGATCGCCGTCGAGATAGCTGACGGTGCCGGTCGCCGCGACGTTGAAGTCGCCTTTGAGGAGCACCGCGCCGACCGCGTCGCCGAGGGCGAACGGTGCTTTGCCGTTGACGGGCTTGTCGCTGGTGGAAGCAGACGCCGCACCGGCAGGCACGGCGACGAAGCCGAGCTGCTCGAGGTAGGGCGAGAAGCGCTGGATCGTTTCAGGAGAGAAGCTCGCGACCGAGATCGGCATCGCGATGCGTTTCGCACCGCTGATGGTGCTGACCGCGGTGGCGTTGCTCTGCATGAGTTTGGCGAACGTTTCTTCCGGCTTCGCCCTCGCAACGGAGCTCAGCATTTCGACCGCGCTCATGCGTGGCGTGGCGCCGGCGGGCGATGCGCCCGGCGGAGTGACGAGGCTGCCGATTTTCAGCATCTCGTCGATCGGCGTGATGCCGGCGACCGGCTCTTTCGCGAACTGCCATGCGTACGCGAGCGCACCGATGACCTTGCCATTGACGAACACCGGCGAGCCCGACATGCCGGCGATGATGCCGGCGCGTGCAACGACGGGATGATCGACTCTGGCGAGAATCAGGTTCTGGTCAGGCCCGATGTTGTGCAGGACGCCGAGGATCTCGACATCGAACTTCTCCACGCCGTTCGAGTTTTCGAAGACGGTGAGGCCGTAGCCTTTCATCCCCTTCTGGACATCGCCGAGAGGCATTTTCTCGACAGCGTAGCCAGCAGGCGCGAGCGTGATTGCAAGCAGCGAAACCGCGACGAGGAAATTGATTTTTCGGAGCACGGGTGATGTAACCAAGTGCGCACGAGGGGCATTTCGTTTTGCGTGTTGTGGCCAGTGTCATCCTGAGCCGCGAAGGCGGCGAAGGATTTTCTCCGTGGCATGTTGGAAGGTCCTTCGCTTCGCTCAGGATGACACCGGGCTCGGGTGTCGCGCAGCGCGGAATCCCCTGCATTCGGAGCGTGCTGTCGCCTGTGGGCAGGGGGTCCCTCGACTTCGCTCGGGATGACAGTGGGTGCTCGCGCCTCAGGCGAACGCGTCCCGGCAACCGGCAACGGGCAACCGGTCAACAACGGACGCTAGTCCGTCTTCACCTTCCCATCGCGAATGTAAATCACCCGTTTCGCTTCCTGCGCGACGTCGTCTTCGTGCGTGACCATGATGATGGAGTTGCCGCGGGCGTGGAGTTCCTGGAAGAGGTCGAGGATCTCGCGGCCGGTCTGGGAGTCGAGGTTTCCGGTCGGTTCGTCGGCGAGGAGGAGCGAGGGCTTGTTCACCAGGGCGCGGGCGATGGCGACGCGCTGCCGCTGCCCGCCGGAGAGCTCGTTGGGCCGGTGCGAGGCGCGGGTGGTGAGCTCGACCTTCTCGAGCGCCTGCCGGGCCCGCTCCTGGCGCTCCTTCGACGGCACGCCGGCGTAGATGAGCGGCAGCTCCACGTTGTGGAGCGCGGTCGCGCGTGGCAGCAGGTTGAACGTCTGGAACACGAACCCGATCTCCTCGTTCCGGATTCTCGCGAGCTCGTCGTCGTCCATGCGACTCACCTCCTTGTCGTTGAGGAGGTAGGTGCCCTTGCTCGGCGTGTCCAGGCAGCCGATCAGGTTCATCAACGTCGACTTGCCCGAGCC
>JALYOB010000567.1 GCA_030857085.1 Acidobacteriota bacterium
GTGCAGCAGCAGCCGCAGCCTGAGACGCGCGCACCCGAACCGGCCGCCGCGGCGCCGCAGGTCGCACAGACGCAGCGCACGCGCGAAGGCGATCTCATTCCGCCGGGCACCGACGGCCTGACGCAGCCGCGTCTTCTGCGCCGCGGCACCGTGCCGTACCCGCCGATGGCGCGCGCACAGCGCATCGAAGGGACGATCGTGACGAACGTGCTCGTCTCCGAAAATGGCGCCGTGCTCGACGTGCGCGTACTGCGTGGCATCAATCGTCCGGTCGGCCTCAACGAGGCGGCGCAGCAGGCGATGCGGCGTTCGAGCTTCGCACCCGGTACCAAAGACGGCGTGAAGGTCAAGTCGTGGGTGACCGTGCCCGTCGAGTTCAAGCTATGATCCCAACTTCTGGAGGATTGAGATGCCGGTTCTGACCGACCAGCAGCGCAAGTTTTACGAGACCACGCTTCAGGTGACGAAGCAGGAGATCAGCGACCTCAAGGATCAGATCGAGGACGAACTGGCGAAGGTGAAGGATCGCATTGCCGAGTTGCAGTCCGCGATCAACGCCTCCAAGCAGATGTATGCCGCCGCCTGCAACCGCCTCGGCATGGCGAACGATCTGGACGATGAAGACGGCGCCGACGCGTGAGTCGCGTCCGCTCCGCTCTCGCAAAAGCCGCGGCTTCGGCCGCGGTTTTTTTTGTGCTGTCGTGTGCGCGCGAAGTTCCTTCTTCGGCGTCGTCCGCGACGCGCGATGACCTCGGCCGCGCAGTCGCCCTGCCCGCGCGCATCACGCGCGTGATCACACTCGCGCCGAATCTTACCGAGATCGCTTTCGCGGTCGGTGCAGGCGAAAAGATCATCGGCACCGACGACTATTCGAACTTTCCCGCGGCCGCGCGTGCGCTGCCGAAAGTCGGCGGCATGCAGCCGAACATCGAGAAAATCGCAGCGCTGCAGCCCGATCTCGTGATCGCGTCGACGGAAGGGAATCATCCGAATCTCGCTCCTGCGCTTTCTGCCGCGAACATTCCTCTCTTCGTGATCCGCACGGATCGTCTCCCCGAGATCGCCACTGCCATGCAGCGCATCGGCCGCATCCTCGGCGGCACGCGCACGAACGCAGCGGCCAACATGTTGACCACCGCCGTCGCGCGCGAACGCCGCACGCGCGCAAAGCCGCCGCGCGTTCTGTTCGCCGTCTGGACCGATCCGCTCTACGTCGGCGGACGGGAGACGTTCACGGACGATGTGCTCGCACTGACCGGTGCACAGAACGCGGTGCAGGTCGCGGGATGGCCGCAGTACTCGCTCGAGACACTCGTCGCTTCGCCGCCGGATCTCGTGCTCTATCCGCGCGGCGCGGTCACGCCGCAGCAGATCGCCGCGCTGCAGCAGCGCGTGCCGGAACTGAAGGCGCAGATCGTCGCCGTCGACGAAGACATCTTTCAGCGCCCCGGTCCGCGCGTCGCCGATGCGGCGCATCGGCTGAATGCGATACTCGACGCGTGGGAACGCAGAGCACAGTGACGGCGCCGCGCTCGTCGCTCATCGGCGCGCTGCTTTTGCTGTCGTTGGTGCTGTTGCTCGCAATCGCGCTCGGCACTGCATTCGGCGCGGTGTCGCTCGATACCGCGGCCGCGTCGACGATTCTCTTTCGTCTCCGTCTGCCGCGCGTCCTCCTCGCGGCCGCGGTCGGCGCGACGCTCGCCGTCGCTGGCGTGACGTTTCAAACGCTGCTGCGCAATCCGCTCGCCGATCCCTTCACGCTCGGTGTGTCCGGCGGCGCCGCTGCAGGTGCCGCGATCGCAACCGCATTGGGCTGGACGCGCGTTCCGGGCCTCGTGCCGCTGGTCGCATTCGCCGGCGCGATCGGATCGACCGCCGCGGTGTTTCTGCTCGCACGCCGCCGCGATCACACCGATCCGACGCGCCTTCTCATCTCCGGACTCGTGCTGAACGCATTCTTCTCCGCAGTGATCCTCATTTCGTTCTCACTCTCCCGGCAGGCAGATCTCACCGCCGCATTGCGCTGGATGATGGGAACGCTCTTCGGCGCGACATGGACGCAGGTCGTGCTGGTCACGATTCCGCTCGCGGTCGCGACAGGCACGCTCGCATTCGTGGCGAACGATCTGCGCCTTCTCGCATTCGGCGAAGAAGATGCGAAAGCACGCGGAGTGAACGTGGAGCGCATCAAGCTGATCGGCTTCGGCAGCGCATCCATCATCACCGGCGCTGCAGTCGCAGTGAGCGGCATCATCGGCTTCGTCGGTCTGCTCGTTCCGCATCTCATCCGACTCGTGTGGCGCCGCGATTTCCGATTCCTCCTGCCGCTCTGCGCGATCGGCGGCGCGATTCTGGTCGTCGGAGCGGATCTTCTCTCCCGCGCCCTCGTCACCTCCGCCGAACTTCCCATCGGCGCCTTCACCGCCGTCCTCGGCGTTCCTTTCTTTCTCTCGCTCTTGCGGAGAGCACGCTGATGCTCGAAGTGCGCGGCGCCTCTTACGCGTACGCCGATACGCCCGCCGTGCACGACGTGAGCGTCACGTTCGGCGAGCGGCAACTCATCGCGCTCACGGGCCCGAACGGCTCCGGAAAATCCACGCTGCTCAAGCTCCTCGCGCGCGTCTACACGCCGCATTCCGGCACCGTTCTGTTCGAAGGAAAGCCGCTGCACGACTGGCCGGCGAAGGAGTACGCAAAGCAGGTCGGCTACCTGCCGCAGGAGCCCGATCCCGCGTTTCCGATGCGCGCCATCGACGTCGTCGTCTCCGGCCGCGCGCCGTATCTCGCACGCTTCGCATGGGAAAGCGAACGCGATTGGGAAGAAGCACAACGCGCGCTCACGCTCTGCGACGCCGCACATCTCGCCGATCGCTATCTCGATGAGATGAGCGGCGGCGAACGAAAGCGCGTCTTTCTCGCACGCGTGCTCGCCGGCACGCCGCGTCTGATCCTGCTCGACGAGCCTCTCGCCGCACTCGATCTCTCGCACGTGCAGCAGTTCTCGCTGCTCCTCCGCGAAGTCGTCGATCGCACCGGCTGCACGGTCGTCTTCGCCGCGCACGATCTGAACTGGGCCGCCGCCCACAGCGATCGCATGCTGGTGATGCAGCACGGCAAACTCGCCCTCGACGCCCCGCCGCACGAGGTGATGATGCCCGACGTGATGCGCGATCTGTTCGGCTTCGCCGCGGAAACGATCACGTCCGCCGGCCGCACCTGGATCGTGCCGCGGACGTAGGGATGACCGGGAGGCCTCCGGCGGCCGGGGGCACGGCCCCCGGACCCCGTCTGCAGGCCAAGCCTCCGCGACAC
>JALYOB010000138.1 GCA_030857085.1 Acidobacteriota bacterium
GGCTACGAGCGGATTGACGAGCGCCTCAACGCGCTCGGCGCGAACATCGTGCGAGAGCGGGACGTGTAATCCGGGATGAAGGCGGAAGGCTGAGGGATGAAGACCGCGCCGCGCGAACACTCATCCTTCCTCCTGCAGCCCTCCTCCTTCCGCATGGCCGTCATGGCCATCCTCAACGTCACGCCCGATTCGTTCAGCGATGGCGGCGTGCACTTTGACCGCAGCGTGGCCATCGACGCGGCGTTGCAGTTCGAGCGAGACGGCGCGGCGATCATCGACGTCGGCGGCGAGTCGACGCGTCCCGGTTCCGATGCGATCTCGATCGACGAAGAGCTCGAACGCGTCATCCCGGTGATCGAAGGCATTCGCGCGCGGAGCGAGATCGCCATCTCGATCGACACGCGCAAAGCGCGCGTGGCCGAAGCGGCGCTCGATGCCGGTGCGAACATCGTCAACGACGTCAGCGCGCTGCGCCACGATCCCGGCATGCGCACGCTGGTTGCGCGCCGCGGCGTTCCGGCGATCCTCATGCACATGCGCGGCGAGCCGCGCACGATGCAGGACAACCCGCAGTACGACGAAGTGGTGAGCGACGTTGCCCGCGAGCTTGCCGCGTGGCGCGATGAAGCGATGGCCGCGGGCGTGCCGCGCGAGCGCATCTACGTCGATCCCGGCATCGGCTTCGGCAAGACGTTCGAGCACAACCTCGAGATCCTCGCCCGCTGCGATGAGCTCACGCGCGTCGCGCCGGTGGTGATCGGCGCGTCGCGTAAAGCGTTCGTCGGTCATCTCACCGGACAACCCGGCGGCGCGCCGCGCATGGCCGGCTCGCTCGCGACGATCGCCGCCGCATATCGAGGCGGCGCGGATATCGTGCGGGTGCACGACGTTCGTCAATCTCTTGACTTTCTCCGCGTGCTGCACGCGATCGAGGAGAAGCGGCGTTGAACGTCTTCGACCGCATCTTCTCGCTCAATCTCACCTGGCGCGACGCGGTCGACATCGCGATCGTCGCGCTCATCATCTATTACATCCTCGCGCTGCTCCGCGGCACGCGCGCCATGCAGATCTCGATCAGTCTCATGCTCCTCGGATCGACGACCTTCATCGCGCGGGCCTTCGATCTCCCCGCGCTCGAAGCGATCTCGCGGCAGATCCTCTTCTATCTTCCGTTCGCGATCATCGTGCTGTTCCAGCAGGAAATCCGCCGTGCGCTCGCGCGCATGGTGAACGATCCGCTGGCGATCTTTTTTCGTCCGCAGATCAGCGCCGTGCCGTACGACGCGATCGTCAACGCGTGCGACGTGCTCGCCTCGAAACGCGTCGGTGCATTGATGGCGATCGAAGGACGCCAGACGCTGCGCATGTACGAAGACGGAGCAAAGCCGCTCGATGCGCTCGTCACGACCGAATTGCTGGTCGCGATCTTCACACCCGGCGGTCCGCTGCACGACGGCGCGGTGATCATTCGCAGCAATCGCGTCGCGGCGGCGAATGCGTTTCTGCCGCTCACGTCCTCGCCCGATCCGGCGCTCGCACACGGCACGCGGCATCGCGCCGCGATCGGCCTCAGTGAAGAGAGCGATGCGGTCGTGCTGGTGATCTCGGAAGAGAATGGCTCGCGCGCGGTCGCCATCGACGGCACGCTGCACGAGAACGTCGATCGCTCGGCGCTCTTCAATTTCCTCACGCAACGTTTCGGGCCGCCGCGATGAAGAACCTCGGCATCAAGATCACTGCAATCGCGCTGGCGTGCGTCGTCTGGTTCATCGTTTCCGCGCCGCGGCGCGGACGCGTGCGCGAACGCATCGTGACCGCGTCGCTGTCACTGGTCGGCGTGCCGAATTCGCTGGTCATCACCACCGACATCCCGAGCAGCGTCGCGGTCCGCGTGCGCGGTCCGGTCTCGGAGCTCCGCGCACTCGCATCGCAAAGCCTCGAAGCCTCGGCGGACCTGAGTCAGATCAGCCAGGCCGGCGAAGTCGAGATCACCATCCGCTCGCAGCACATCAATGTGCCCGAAGGGATCGAGGTCGTTTCGATCCAGCCGAACAAGATTCGGTTTCGCATCGAACAACTGCGGCAGCGTGCGGTTCCGATCCGGCCGTTCCTCGCGGGCGATCCGCCGAGCGGCTATCTCGTCGGCGAAGCGACCGCATCGCCCGATCGCGCGCTCGTTTCGGGCCCGGAATCGCAGATCCTGAAACTGAGCGAGGTCGCGACCGAACGCATTATCATGACCGGCCGCACGGGGACGTTAGTGCAGGACGTCGCCGTCGTGTAGGACTCGCCGCTGGTGCGGGTCATCGCGCCGGTGACGACGCAGGTGACGGTGCCGGTGCTCGCCGAGGTTGGGCCGAATCCGCCTGCGGCAACGGATGCGACAAGTACGACCGGCACGGCCGGAACCACCGACACGACCGGTACGACCGCGACGGCGGCGCCGGAGAAAACGGATACCTGATGAGAGAGCTTTTCGGAACCGACGGCATTCGCGCGAAGGCGCATCAATATCCGCTGGATGACGCGACGATGTTCGCGCTCGGCGAAGCGCTCGCGCACCGGCTCGGCCGCGGCGCGAAGATCCTCCTCGGCATGGACACGCGCGAGTCGGGTCCGCAGATCGCGCGTGCACTCTCGGCCGGCATGGCCGCGGGCGGCGCGCAGGCGGTGCTCGTCGGCGTGATCCCCACTCCCGGCATTGCGTACCTCTGCAAGACCACCGATGCAGCTGCGAGCATCTCCATCAGCGCGTCGCACAATCCGTTCGAAGACAACGGCGTGAAGATCTTCGGCCACGACGGCATGAAGCTGCCGGACGCGAAGGAAGAGGAGATCGAGGACGAGCTGCGCGCGCTGCGTCGCGAGTCGGTCGAGATTTCGGACACCCCGCTCGAAGAAAGCGGCGAGCTGATCGAAGCGTACGAGCGCTTTCTCATTCAGGGCGTTCCTCCGAGTGCGCTCAAAGGAAAGAAGGTCGTGCTCGACACCGGCTACGGCGCTGCGTATCGCATCGGGCCGGAAGTGTTCCGCCGCGCGGGCGCGGAAGTGGTGGTGATTCACGACTCGCCGAACGGCCGCAACATCAACGAGCAGTCGGGCGCGCTGCATCCGCAGCGGCTCGCGCAGATCGTGGTCGAGCAGGAAGCGGATTACGGCGTGGCGTTCGACGGCGATGCGGATCGCGCGATCTTTGCGGACGATGCGGGCAAGATTCGCGACGGCGACGAGATCATCTATCTCTGGGCGAAGTATCTGCGCGAGCGCGGCGAGCTGCGCGGCGATTGCGTGGTGACGACGGTGATGTCGAACTTCGGCTTCGAGAAGCAGCTGAAGGATGACGGCATCGAGCTTTGCCGCGCGAACGTCGGCGACAAATATGTGCTCGAGACGATGCTGCAGCGCGATTCGATTCTCGGCGGCGAGCAGTCGGGCCACATCATCGATCGCACCGTGCACACGACCGGCGACGGCATTCACACCGCTCTCGTCTTCGGCCACATCCTCGGCGAGATGGGCGCGCCCTTCTCGAAGCTGCACACGTTCGAGCCGATGCCGCAGCTGCTGCTCAACGAGAAGGTCGCATCGAAGCCGCCGCTCGATTCACTGCCGCGCTATCAGGAGGCGCACAAGCAGGCGATGACCGATCTCGCCGGCCGCGGACGCATTCTCGTGCGCTACTCGGGCACGGAGAATCTGGTGCGCGTGATGGTCGAGGGCGAAGACGACGCGCAGATCCGCCGCATTGCCGAGCAGTTGCGGGATGTGTTGAAGGATGAGATTGCGATGGCGGCGCGGGCGTAGCGAAGGAACGCCCCTCACCCGGCGCTGCGGGCCACCCTCTCCCCGCACGCGGGGCGAGGGGAAATGGATGGTTGTTACCCTTCTCCCCGCCTGCGGGGAGAAGGTGCCCGAAGGGCGGATGAGGGGCGTTCATCAGAGGCGTAGGGCAGCAGAAATACCCATGACATCGGAACGCTGGACGCTCATCGGGAAAACCGCGCTCGTCACCGGCGCGACTGCGGGCATCGGCCTCGCGATCGCGGACGAGCTCGCGCGTTTCGGCGCGAACGTGATTCGCGTCGCGCGCAGGAACGCGGACATCAATGCGGACGTCGCGAATCCTGACGATCGCAAGCGGATGATCGGGCAGCTCGAGCGGCTCGACATTCTGGTCAACAACGCCGGGACGAACATCCGCAAAAAGGCGGTCGAGTACGACTACGACGAATATGTGCGCGTCCGCGAGACGAACATGGATTCGGTGTTCGAGCTCTGCCGGCTGGCGCATCCGCTGCTTCGCGCGTCGGGCGACGCGAGCGTGATCAACATCGTTTCCGTCGCCGCCTTTCGTCACCTCGGCACCGGCGCGCCGTACGCGATGACGAAGGCCGCGGTCGCGCATCTGACGCGCGCGCTGGCCGCGGAGTGGGCGCAGGACGGCATTCGCGTCAACGCGATCGCGCCTTGGTACATCCGCACGCCGCTCGCCGAGCCGGTGCTGCAGGACCCGGTTCGCCTCGAGAAAATTCTCGCCACCACCCCCATGCGCCGCATCGGCGAGCCGGAGGAAGTCGCGTCCCTGGCCGCATTTCTCTGCATGCCGGCCGCGAGCTACATTACCGGGCAGTCGATCGCGGTCGATGGCGGGTTCAGCGTCTCCGGGGTGTTCTGAGGGGCGGTTGCTGCTCGTGGCGCGGCCCCTCACCCGGCGCTTCGCGCCACCCTCTCCCCGCAAGCGGGGCGAGGGGAGACTGGCCGCCGCTCCCCCTACTCTCCCTTCTCCCCTCGCTGAGGGGAGAAGGTGCCGAAGGCGGCTGAGGGGTGCGTATTCAGGCGCGGGGCGAGGCGAATGGAACCGGGCCGTGTGCAGTTTCGGTAGCGCAATGGTTGAGCCGCTGCTATATTGCGCCATCCATTTTTCAGCCCAGTTTCGGGGGATGATCATTCATGCCTAAGGTGCAGGGGAAAAAAGCCGGCGCAGTGAAGCGCGCGGCCAAGAAGGTCACGGCTCGCGTGAAGAGCGCGGCCGGGGCGGCGAAGAAGAAGGTCGCGCCGAAGAAGGCCGCCGCGTCCCCGAAACCGAAGCCGGCGGCGAAGAAAGCCGCCGCGAAGCCGGCGCCGAAACCGAAAGCCCGGCCCGCCAAAAAAGCCGTCAAAGCGGTGAAAGCCGTCGCGAAAGCGGTGAAGAAGGCGACGAAAAAGGTCATCGCCAAAGCGGCGAAAGTCGCGCCGAAGAAATCGACAAAGGCGAAGCTCACGCCGAAAGCCGTGGTGAGGACCAAGCCCGCGAAGGCGATTCCGGCCAAGGCTGCGGCGAAGGTCGTCGTCACGAAAACGGCCGCTGCCGCGATGAAACCGGCTCCTGCGCCGAAGAAAGAAGCACCGAAAAAAGAGGCGCCGAAGAAAGAAGCGGCAAAGAAAGAAGCTCCGAAAGCGAAGCCGGCCGCACTGACCGTGGTGCCGAAAGCTTTGCCGCCCGCGGCGCCCGCCGCCGCACCCGCTCCCGCTCCGGCCGCAGCACCTGCGCCCGCGCCGCGTGCGGCCGAGGCGGAGAAGAAACGGGGACGCCGTGCGCGTCCGCGTGTGACGTCGAGCGGCGCACCGGCAGCGGCGTGGCTCTCGACGGAAAAACCGCGTCCCGCTTCATTCATCCCTGCGCCCGCACGTGCCGAGGCGCCGTCCGCGGTGGCTGCGCCGCCTGCGTCGTCGGATCGCCTCATTCGTCCGGATGACGTCGCGCATCCAGCGGTACGTACCGTTCCGGTGCGTCTCGACATCGAGCAGGCCGCCGGCCGTTACTACGTCATTCCGTATCCGAGCGAAGTCACCGTCCGCATCAACGAAGGCATCGAATGGGATTTCCGGTACCTCGGCGGCGCTGACGTTTCGGTCGAAGAGATCGTGATCGAGTTCGAGAATCCGTCGCCGTTCTCCGTGGCCACGTTCCGCACCCGTAAGCCCGGCGGCGCGCGTCCGCATCGTCAGCTGTCCGGCGGTGCGCTCCCTTCCGCGGCAGGGAAGCGGATTCAGTACATCGTGCGCGCGTTCAACCAGTTCGAGACGGAACTGGCGAATACGAAGACGGTGTTCGTGACGATCACTGCGTAATGGCCGCGCGCGTCAGCGCGCTACATGCTGTTCCTGCAGCGCGGCGAACGTGCTCACGTTTGCCTTCAGTGAGCGAATCCCTTCCACGCAAGCCGTTGCGGCGGTGAGGGTGGTGATGCAGGGGATGTTCATCTGCAGGGCCACTCGGCGGATGTACGTATCGTCGACGAATGCGGACTTGCCGAACGGCGTATTGATGGCGAGGGCGATCTCGCCGTTGATCATGCGATCGACGACGTTCGGACGGCTCTCGTGCACTTTCGGCACGACGTCGGCGGCGACGCCGTGGCTCTTGAGAAAGTCGCGCGTTCCGGCTGTGGCGACGAGGCGGAAGCCGAGCGATGCGAGCTCGCGCGCGACGCCCACCACGTGCTGGCGCTTGTCGTTGTCGTTGACGGAGATGAAGGCCGTTCCGCCGAGCGGCAACCGCACGCCCGCGCCTAACAGTGCTTTCGCGTAAGCCTCGCCGAAGCTGGGCGAACTGCCCATCACTTCACCGGTCGACTTCATCTCCGGGCCGAGCAGCGTGTCTTCGCGCGGGAAGCGATTGAACGGGAAGACGGGCGCTTTGACGAAGTAGCCCTGCACGCGCGGCTCGCTCGTGAGGCCGAGGGAGCGGAGCGATTGGCCGGCCATGACTTTGGCGGCGATCTTCGCGAATGAGACGCCGGTCGCTTTCGAAACGTAAGGCACCGTGCGTGACGCGCGGGGATTCACTTCGAGCACGTACAGCTCGCCGTGTTGAATCGCGTACTGCACGTTCATCAGGCCGATGACGTTCAGCGCTTTCGCGAGCTCGATCGTGCGGCGGCGGATGCGATCCTGGTCGCGGTTGCCGAGGATGTACGGCGGGATGACGGTGGTCGAGTCGCCGGAGTGAATGCCCGCGAGCTCGATGTGCTCCATCACGCCCGCGACGATTACGTCCGTGCCGTCGGAGACGGCATCGACGTCGATTTCGATTGCGTCCTCGAGGAAGTGATCGACGAGGATCGGATGGCCGGGCGCGGCTTCGACGGCGCGCTGCATGTAGCCGCGCAGCGCCTGCTCGTCGTACACGATGGCCATCGCGCGTCCGCCTAACACGTACGAGGGGCGGACGACGACCGGGTAGCCGATGCGTTTTGCGACCGCGAGCGCTTCTTCTTCATTGAGCGCGGTGCCGTTCGCGGGGACGACGATGTCGTGGTTGCGCGCGAGCTCGCCGAAGCGTTCGCGATCTTCGGCGATGTCGATCGAGTCGACCGACGTGCCCCACATCGGCACGCCTGCCTCCGCGAGTTGCTTGGCGAGCTTGAGGGGAGTCTGGCCGCCGAACTGCACGATCACGCCGGCGGGCTTTTCAAGCTCCACGATCTCGAGCACGTCTTCGAGCGTGAGCGGCTCGAAGTAGAGGCGATCGGAGGTGTCGTAATCGGTCGACACCGTCTCCGGATTGCAGTTGACCATGATGGTCTCGAGGCCGATCTCGCGCAGTGCAAACGACGCGTGCACGCAGCAGGTGTCGAACTCGATGCCCTGCCCGATGCGATTGGGACCCGACCCGAGGATGATCACTTTGCGGCGATCGGTGGGCTGCGCTTCGTTCTCGGTTTCGTAAGTCGAATAGAGATACGGAGTGGAAGCCTCGAACTCGGCCGCGCAGGTATCGACGCGTTTGTACACGGGGCGGAGGTTGAGTGCGTGGCGCTCCGCGCGAACGTCGGATTCGCTGCGGTTGGTGAGGCGCGCGAGATGACGGTCGGAGAAGCCGTGGCGTTTGAGGTTGAGGAGGAAGCGGCGGCGCCCCTTCGTGTCATCCTGAGCGGAGCGAAGGACCTTCTCCTGTGGGTCGGGGGAAGGTCCTTCGCCGTCTTCGCGGCTCAGGATGACACTGGTTTCCAACTCCACGATCCTTCGAATCGCCCGCAAAAACCACGGGTCGATGAACGACAGCGCATGAATCTCCTCGACCGTCATCCCTTCGCGAAATGCATCCGCAACCGCGAAGATGCGTTCGGGTGTGGGGGTGCGGAGGAGGTCGTTGAGTTGCTCGCGTTTGTGGCCGCGGGATTCGAGGCCGGCCACGCCGATCTCGAGCGAGCGCAATCCTTTTTGCAGGGCTTCGCTGAACGTGCGGCCAATGGCCATCGACTCGCCGACCGACTGCATCGAGAAGCTGAGGAGTTGCGGTGTGTTCGGGAACTTTTCGAACGAGAAGCGGGGGATCTTCACCACCACGTAATCGATCGAAGGCTCGAACGACGCGGGAGTTTTGCGGGTGATGTCGTTCGGGATTTCGTCGAGCGTGTAGCCGGCCGCGAGCTTCGCCGCGAACTTGGCGATCGGAAAGCCGGTGGCTTTCGACGCAAGCGCGGACGAGCGCGAGACGCGCGGGTTCATCTCGATACAGATGCGGCGTCCGGTTTTCGGATCGACGGCGAACTGGATGTTCGAGCCGCCGGTCTCGACGCCGATCGCCCGGATGATGCGCTTCGCTTCGTCGCGCATCGACTGGTATTCGTCGTTCGTGAGCGTCTGCTGCGGCGCGACGGTGATCGAGTCGCCGGTGTGCACGCCCATCGGATCGAAGTTCTCGATCGAGCAGACGATGATCACGTTGTCGGCGCGATCGCGCATCACTTCGAGCTCGAACTCTTTCCAGCCGATCACCGACTCTTCGACCAGTACGCGGTGGACGGGGGAGAGGTCGAGTCCTCGCGCGACGATCGCGCGCAGTTCTTCGACGTTGTATGCGATGCCGCCGCCGGAGCCGCCCAATGTGAACGAAGGACGGATGACCAGCGGATAGCCGATGCTCGACGCGAACTGTTCGGCGTCGTCGACGGTGGCCGCGTACGCCGACTGCGGCACGTCGACGCCGATCTCCTTCATCTTCTCTTTGAAGAGCTGGCGGTCTTCGGCGGTCTTGATGGCGTCGTAGTTCGCGCCGATCAGCTCGACGTTGTGCCGTTCGAGCGCGCCGTTTTCGTACAACGCCATGGCCATGTTGATGCCGGTCTGGCCGCCGACGGTGGGCAGAATCGCGTCGGGTTTCTCGCGCTCGATGATCCGTTCGAGCGACTCGGGGG
>JALYOB010000139.1:0-7390 GCA_030857085.1 Acidobacteriota bacterium
GGCGTCACCCGTGCGCTGCAGGACATTCCGGTCGACATCACGCCGGTGTTCGCCGGCGCGGGCGAGACGATGCCGAAGGGGTAATCGATGGAAGGTCGCGTTCTTCTCCAGTGCGGCGAATGCGAGCTGACGCGCGAGATCGTCGGCGAGCTGCCGGATGAATTCACGAAATGCTTCGACGAGGCAGTCCATCAGGACGGATGGGTGCCTCGCCCCGGCGCGAACACCGCCTCGCTGATCTGCCGCGACTGCCTGATGAAGTACAGCGGGCACGAAACGGTGGACGACGAGGAGAAGGTGCAGGGCCGCCGCGATCCGATGGAACCGTAGCCCGAGGGGCGTGTCATCCCGAGCGACGTCGAGGGATCCCCTGCATGCAGCGCGAGGCTCGCTCCGTCGGCAGGGGATCCTTCGACCGTCCTGCGCCGCTCCGCGGCTTCGGCGGCTCAGGATGACACTGGCGGTGTCATTCCGCGCGCAGCGCGGAATCCCCTTCCTGTCAACGCGCCTTCGACGCGGATGACACTGGCGCAGGCGCGCATACAATCCTCAGCTCCATGCAAGAGTGCCCGGTGTGCGGTGCCTGTTACGACAGCCCGCTCACCGTCTGCCCTTCCGACGAGGCGCCGCTCGAGGAGACGTTCTCCGGCCCGCGCGTCATCGATGGCAAGTACCGCATCGAGCAGCGCCTCGGATACGGCGGCATGGGCGTCGTCTATCGCGCGCGGCATCTCATCCTGCAGCGCCCTTTTGCTCTGAAACTGATCCGGCAGCGCGTTGCGGGAAACGATCGCTTTCTCACGCATTTCCGACGTGAGGCCGAGGCTCTCGGGCAGCTCGAGCACCCGCACATTGTCGATGTGAGCGACTTCGGCGTCGACGCGCGCGACGGCGGCATCGCCTATCTGGTGATGGAGTATCTCGACGGCATCACGCTCGACGATCGCTGCGGCGATGGTGCACTCGCTGGGCGTGAAGCGCTGCCGCTGCTGGACGACGTCGCACGCGCCGTCGACTTTGCACACGCGCGAGGCTTTCTGCATCGCGATCTCAAGCCGAGCAACGTCTTTCTCGCGCGCGCAGCGGGCGAGACGTCGCAGGTGAAGGTGCTCGACTTTGGTCTGTCGCGGCGCGAGAGCGACGTCATCGCGCGGCGCGAGACCCCGATTCCGCGGCCTTCTTCGCCCATGCCTGCGGACGACGACGTAACCGCGCCGCTCGACGATCTCATCGCGTACGCGCATACGACCGTGCTGCCTGCGCAGACGCCCGAGGGAGGCGTGGTCGGGACCATGGGGTACATCGCGCCGGAACTGCTCGCAGGCAAACGCTCCGGCCGCAGCGCGGATCTGTATGCGTTCGGAGTGCTCGTCTATCGCGTGCTCACCGGACGCCTGCCGTACGACGCGTTCGGTGTGGAGTATCTCGACCGCCAGATGCGCAGCGATGCGAGCCCGCCATCCGCGCACGGTCTCGATCCGGAGCTCGACGCGCCGATGCTCGCGCTGCTGTCGCGCAATCCCGACGCGCGGCCCGCCACGGCCACCGGCGCCATGCACGCCATTCGCGACGCGCTCGCTCGCGCGGAGATGCGCCGCTGGCGTGCGCGCGAAGTGCCGCGGCGCGCGATCGCAGCGAGCATTCTCGGCATCATCTGCGCGCTTCTCACCTTTCCGCTGTTGCGCGTAAGCACGTTCGATGCGCTCGAAGGTAAAACCACCGACGTGCGATTTGCGTTGATGCCGGAGCGCGCGCCCGATCCGCACATTGCGGTCGTGCTGTTCGATGAAGCGACGACGCGCGCCGACCGGCTGACCATCTCCGAACGTGCGGATGAATTCGGACGGGTGATCAACCGCGCGTTCGAGCGCGGTGTGCGCTCGGTTGCCATCGACCTCCTCCTGCCGCCGCGGTGGGGCGAGTCGCGTCCGTTCGCGGAGCTTCTGTTGCGGCACAGCGACGCGATCACGCTTGCCGCGCAATCGACGGCAGACGGCGTGGTCATCGGCACCGAGCCGCTCTCGGGACTCATCACCGCCGCACTGGGCGCGGAGAAAACGGCTGCGATGTTCGGATTCGCGGAACTCGACGTCGACGCCGACGGCGTCACGCGCGAGGGCCGCCTCTCGTTCCGCGATGCACGGCAGCGCACGTGGCCTTCCTTCGCAGCGCATGCGGCAGCGCGAGTGGCACGCGTGCCGGCCATCGACCGGACGACGTTTCCAATGGACTGGCGCACTGACCCTCGTCACTACCGCACGATCTCGTGGAAAGACTTCGAGCCGCTGCTCGAAACGAACAGCGAGGCGTTTCGCAGCACGCTGCTGATCGTTGGGGGCGCGTTCACCGGCTCGGGCGACGAGATGCATCGCTCGCCCCGCGGACGCATCGCGGGCCCGCTGCTGCAGGCTGCATCGATCGACACGATCGTCGAGGGACTGCCACTGCGCCGCACGCCGCCGTGGCTCGCCGCCTGTGTGATTGCGCTTGCTGCGGCGGCGATCGCATTCGTGATGCTCACGCGGCGGCGGATGGCGCTCGCGCTGTTCGTCGCGATTGCGATTGCGGTGGCGATCGTCGCGGTTGCGGCGATGCTCGCGCGCTTCGCGCTCCTCCTCGTCCCCGTCGCGGTGCCGCTGGCGCTCGTCGCGGCCGCGCTTGCAGGCAGCGCCGCGTTGCGAGCGATAATGGCGAACTTCCCGTCAGACGGAGCTTCGGCAAAATGAAAAAAGCGCTGTGGTGTGCATTGCTCGCCCTCGTGTGTTCTCTCGCCGCGTCCGCACAGCCGCCGAAGCCGGTGGCCATCGTCACGCTGCTCAGCGGCAGCGCGTCGGCGGCGGGCCGCAACGTCGCACTGTTCGATTGGGTGCCCGCCGGGACGACGATCGAAGTCGCGCCGAAGTCGCGAGTCGTGCTCGCATTCGCCGACGGCCGCCGCTTCGAGCTCGCGGAGAAAACGAAGGCCACCATCAACGATCGCGGCGTGACCGCGACGACCGGCGTGAAGCAGCTCACGTCCGTCTCGCCGTTCCCCGCCATCAGCGCGATTCCGGTGACGAACGATCAACGCGCGGCTGCGATTCGCGTGCGCGGCACGAAGATCTCCGGCCTCTATCCCGGCGCAGGCGCGGTCTCGCTCGCCGACGCAACCGTTCTGCGATTCACGCCCGATAGTGCCGCGACGCGTTATCACGTCGAAGTCGAAGACGAGAGTGGCAACACGGTCTTCCAGGCCGAAACGGCATCGCCAACCGTCGCGTTGTCGGCCGGCATTCTCAAGCCGGGCGCGCATTACTACTGGTACGTCCGCACGGTCGATCGCAACGGCCCCGCCGCACGCGGCGAAGCCGATTTCGCCACCCTCGGCGCCGAGCAGATGCGCGAGCGCGAGGCACTCAAAGCCTCGATCGCCAACGACGACCCGAGCGCCCTCGCGCTACTCGCAGAAGTCGACCGTTCGTTAGGTCTCCTGTGGGACGCGCGCCAGTCGCTCGAAGCCGCACTCGCCCGCGCGAACGGCGACGCAGCATTGCAGCAGGCGCTCGAGCGGATCGAGGCGCAAATCCACAACAACTAAGTACCTCGGAGTACCTCGGGTACCTCGGTACCTCGGGGGGAATCGCTCCGCCGAGGTACTCCGAGGTACTCCGAGGTACCCGAGGTACTCATGACGATACGTAGCCGCGCGGCCATCCTCCTCTCCCTCCTGACCGCCTTCCTTCGTTGCGCAACTGCGCCGGTGCAGACGGCCGCACCTCCGCCTGCGGTGGCGGCGGGCGTCGTGGCGGTCGATGTCATCGCCGGGTCGGCGTTGCAGAAAGCGGGTGTCGAGAAAGGGGACGTGCTGCTGTCGTGGTCGCGCGGCGAAGTGTCGGGCGAGCTGCATGATCCGTTCGAGTTGCGCCACGTGATCGAAGAGCAGTTGCCGCTCGGCGCGCTCACGCTCACGCTTTCGCGCAACGGGACGACGCTCACGAAAAGTGTTCCGCCGGGCTTTCACCGCGGGACGTACCGGCCGCAGTTCACCGAAGAACATCTCACCGCGTATCGCGAAGGCCGCACGGACGCTGCGCGCATTCGCGCGCTCGTGCCGGACGTCGCGGCGCGCGAAGGAGAAGCGGCCGCGGTGTGGCTGCTCGCCGATGCGGCGCAACTTCTCGCGCAGGGCACTGACACAGCAGCGATCGGCGCCGCGTATGACGAAGCGATCGCGCGCGCGAAGAACGCGCATCTCGACATTGCCGCCGCGCAGATCGCAGAAACCGAGGGCAACGCGTTGATGCGCAGGAACGACATGGCCGGCGCGGAGAAAGCGTTCCGCGACGCGATCGCCATGCGGCGTGCGCTCGGCAGCGAGATCGGCGTCGGTACCGCGCTCAGCGCGTACGCCGATTTCGCAATGCGGCGCCGTGACGCGAAAGCCGCCGAAGAAGCGCTGCACGAGGCGCTGGCGATTTATCAGCGCGTCGCGCCGGCGAGCCGTGAAACCGCGCAGACGCTGAACGCGCTCGCGAAGGCAGCCTTCTTCCGCGGCGACATTCCGACGGCCGAATCGTTCTTCCAGCGCTCGCTCGAGCTGCAGGAAAAAGTCGCCCCGGGCGGATATGAGTACGCGTCGAATCTCAATGGACTCGGCGTCGCGGCATTCCAGCGCGGCGATCTCGCGGCCGCAGATTCGTACTGGAGCCGCGCGCTCGCGGTGATGGAGCAGCTCCGCCCCGACAGCCCGGAAGTCGCATCGATTCTCAACAATGTCGCAGCCGTGGCGAAGGAGCGCGGCGACTATGCAACCGCCGACAAGCACATGCGCCGCGTGCTGGCGCTGCGCGAGAAGCTGGTGCCGGACAGTCTCGAGGTCGCCGAGGCGCTGAACAATCTCGGCAACCTGGCGGTGGCGCGGCAGGAGCTCGAGGAAGGAGAGACAATCCTCGCGCGCTCGCTTGCGCTGCGGCAGAAGCTCGCGCCGGAGAGTCTCGATACCGCGCACTCGCTCAACAACCTGGGCGATCTCGCGCTGGAGCGCGGACGCTACGACGACGCGCAGCGCTACTTCGAACAGTCGCTCGCGCTGCAGACGAAGCTCGGCGCGCGCAGCATCGAGGTCGCGCGCGATTACAACGACCTCGCTTCGGTTGCGATCCAGCGCGGCGATGCGAAGAGCGCGCAGCAACAGATCGCGCAGGCCCTGGCGATCATCGAAGAGCGCGCACCCGGCGGTCTCGATGCGGCGGAGACACTGCATCGCGCCGCCGAAGCCGCGGTGCTCGCACACGATCTGACGGCGGCGGACCAGCAGTTCCGGCGCGCGCTCGACATCCGCGAGCGTCTCGCGCCCGGCAGCGAAGCGACGGCCGAAACGCTCTATCGCCTGGGCCTCGTCGCGCGCGACCGGCATCATCTGAACGACGCGGCCGATCTGCTTCGCCGCGCCATCGACACGCTCGCATCGCAGACCGCGCGCCTCGGCGGCTCGGACGAAACGAAGGCCGGCTTTCTCGCGCGCTACGCCAACTACTACCACGACCTCATCGACGTGCTGCTGCAGCTCGGAAGACGCGACGAGGCGTTTCACGTGCTCGAACGTTCGCGCGCGCAGCGCCTCCTGACGATGCTCGCCGAACGCGATCTCGTGTTCGCGGACGTGCCAGCGAATCTCGATCGCGCACGCAAAGCGGCGGATCACGAATACGACGTTGCGCAGCAGCAGCTCGCGACGCTGAATCCCGCGACCGACGGCGAGAAGATTCAGGAGCTGCGCACGAAACTGCGCGACATTCGTGCGCGGCAGGAAGACGTCGTCGAGCAGATTCGCCGCGAGTCGCCGCGCCTTGCGGCGCTGAAGTATCCGCAGGCGCTCGACGTCGCAGCGGCGAGCCGCACGCTCGATCGCGGGACGCTGCTCCTCTCGTATTCGGTCGGCCCGAAATCGAGCGTGCTGTTCGTGCTCGAATCGGCGGACGATGCGCGCGGACGTTCGCCGCTTTCGGTCGTACGCATCGCTGCAGGCGACGAGTCGCTGCGCAAAGAGGTGCGCCGCTTCCGCAATCTCATCGAGCGCGGTGCGCGCAAGGACGATGCGCGCGAACTGCAGACGCGCGCTCGCGAGCTCACGCAGCTCCTGCTGCCGGCGAAGAGCGCGATCGCACGCGCGCAACGCGTGCTCGTCTCGCCGGACGGGCCGCTGCATCTGCTGCCGTTCTCCGCACTCGCGTCGCCTTCATCGAAGTCGCGCTTTGTCTACCTCGCGGAAGAAAAGCCGGTGCACGTCGTTCTCTCCGCGACCGTTTACGCGGAGCTGCGCAAAGAGCGGGATCGCGCATTGCCTGCGAATGCGGTCGATCTCGCGGCGTTCGGTGATGCGCATTATCCGGCCGCCGATCACGCGTCGACTGATCCGGTCGTCCGCTCGCTCGTCACGCGCTACAGTCTCGAGCCGCTGCCGGCGACGCGGCAGGAAGTGGTGAAGATCGCCTCCCTTTTCGGCGACTCGGCGCTGCAATACCTCGGCGACGCGGCCCGTGAAGAGACGGCGAAAGAGGTCGCCGGCCGCGCGCGCTATCTCCACTTCGCGTCGCACGGCGTCGTCGACGAAGACTTTCCGCTCGATTCCGCGCTCGCGCTCTCGATTCCCGACGCCGAGCATCGCGATCGCGACAACGGTCTGCTGCAGGCCTGGGAGATTTTCGAATCGCTGCGCATTCCAGCCGATCTGGTCGTGCTCTCCGCCTGCGAAACCGCGCTCGGAAAGCCGACCGGCGGCGAAGGTCTGGTCGGACTCACGCGCGCGTTTCAGTACGCCGGCGCTCGCTCGGTGCTCGCGTCACTCTGGAGCGTTTCCGACACGTCGACCGCGCAGCTGATGGAGCACTTCTACGGCGCGCTGCGCGCGGGCAAATCGAAAGACGAGGCCTTGCGTGCGGCGCAAATGCAGTTGATGCGCAACGGCGACGCGAGCGTGAAGCACCCGTATCACTGGGCCGCGTTCGAGCTGGTGGGCGACTGGCGGTAAAAACAAACGTGTCATCCTGAGCGAAGCGAAGGACCTTCCCACGTTCAGCGGGGAAGGTCCTTCGCCGTCTACGCGGCTCAGGATGACACGAGGTTCTACGCCAGTTTTCGAATCGCTTCTTCGACCTGCTCGGCCGTCGGAACGAGCGGCTGCACGAGCTGCCCTTCGAGCCACTCGTACTGCCCTTTCATCAGGTTCTGCACGACGCGGTACGCGAGCTCGTCGTGATTGTCGAAGAGCGTGCGGAACGTGTTGTCGATGCGCGTGCGCGCCTCGCGGCAGAAGAGATCCGCCAGCTCGAGCGCGTTCTCGTTCCCGTTCTTCGCGAGCATCAACGCGTAGCTGATCGTAGCCGCCATCGCGAACAGGTCCGTGCCGATG
>JALYOB010000139.1:7400-9143 GCA_030857085.1 Acidobacteriota bacterium
CCATCTGCTTCCGTTCGAGCTTCGCCTGATAACGCATCATGGCGTGGAAGATCGAGCGAGAGAGATGACGCGACTGCCGCTCGAGGTAGCCGACGTGCGTCTGCAGGCGTCCGAACTCGGTGTGTTTCGGGAAGCGGCTCCAGCCCACGTACCGCGACGGATACCAGGTCGCGTAGAACGCGCCCGCTTTCGCCGCCGCCTGAATCTTTTCGCCGGTCGGCGTCTCGGGCAGCAGGATCTTGTAGCCGCGCTTCATGTGCGGATCGACCGCCTCACGCGCGATGAATAGATGCTGAATCTCGCTCGTTCCTTCGAAGATGCGGTTGATGCGCATGTCGCGCATGATCCGCTCGACCGGATACGGCTTCTCGCCGCGCTCCTTGAGTGAGGTCGAAGTTTCGAAGCCGCGGCCGCCGCGGATCTGCATGAGGTGATCGACGCACTGCCACGCCACTTCCGTGTTGAACAGTTTCGCCATCGCCGCTTCGAGACGCAGGTCGACGTCGCCGCGATCGGCGAGACCGGAGGTCAACCAGACGATCGCCTCCATCGCCAGCGTGTGCGAGGCCATCCAGCCGAGCTTCGCCGCGACCGCTTCATGCTTGCCGATCGGCGCGCCCCACTGCACGCGCTCATTCACCCAGTCGCGCGCGATCTCGAGCATGCGCCGCGAGCCGGCCGCGCAACCGGCGGGGATGGTGAGGCGTCCGGTGTTGAGCGTGATCAGCGCGAGCTTGAGGCCGAGGCCTTCGCCCCAGAGGAGGTTCTCCTTCGGGATGTAGACGTTGTCGAACTTGATCAGCACGTTGCCGATGCCGCGCAGCCCCATGAACTGGCAGCGGTGCGTGATCTCGACGCCGGGCGTGTTCATCTCGAGGATGAAGGCGGAGATCTGTTTCTTCTCCTTGCCTTTGACGACCTTCGGCGGCGTCTGCGCCATGACCACGATCACTTCGGCTTTGAGGCCGTTCGTGCACCAGAGCTTCTCGCCGTTGAGAATCCAGCCCTTGCCGTCGGGCGAGGGTGTGGCGGTGGTCTGCATCTTCGCCGGATCGGATCCGACGCCCGGCTCGGTCAGCGCGAACGCGGAGATCGCGCCTTTGGCAAAACGGGGCAGGTATTTCTGCTTCTGCTCCGGAGTGCCGAAGAGTTTGAGCGGCTGCGGCACGCCGATGGATTGGTGGGCGGAGAGCCACGCCACGCTCGAGCCGCACCAGGTGGCGACGAGGCCGATGGCGCGGTTGTAGTTGGTGGCCGAGAAGCCGAGGCCGCCGTATTCCTTCGGGATTTTCATCCCCCACGCGCCGATCTCGTTGAAGCCTTTGAAGAGCTCGTAGTCGTACTCGCCCTCGCGATCGATCGCCTCGGCGTCGACGTTCTCAGCGAGGAAGCGTTCGAGCTTCGCGAGGAAGTCGTCCGCCTCCGCTTTGTCTTCGGCCGGCTGTTCGGGGAACGGATGAATGAGGTCGAGGCTGAGTTTTCCGAGGAACAGATCACCGACGAAGGAGGGCTTTTCCCATTCCGTCTCACGTGAGGCCTCGGCGACCTCCATTGCCTCGACGGCGCCCTGCGTCTTGACTTCGGCCATTGTGTGCAACTCCTTTACGAGGGGATTGTTACAGGTTCTGTACCGCTTTGCGGGTGAGGGAGCGGAGTATGAATGAATCGTCATTCAGGGGTCAAGCGAACGGCGCGCCAGTGCGCGCTGGCGCGCGCGGCGTTGGGCGTTGGGAGCCGCGGCGC
>JALYOB010000568.1 GCA_030857085.1 Acidobacteriota bacterium
GCACTCCACACTTAAATCGCGTTCACGATCTCCTCGCTGAGTCCCTTCCATTTCTTGAGGTACTCGCGGCGATCGTTGTTGTACTTGGCGACGAGCTGGTTGTACTCGTCCATGCGGCCCTGGCGCTCGTAGAGCTTCTTCGGCTGCAGGTATTCGGCGTCGTCGATACCCGGCACTTCGGTGGCGACGAGGTATCCGAACTCCGGATCCTTTTCCCACTGGATCGTTCCCTCGGCGATCGCTTTCACGACGGCCGACGAGTGCTGGATCTTCACCTTCTTCGACCCTTCCGCCTTGCCGTCGCCGCCGATGGCGCCCGTGTTCATGAGGTAAACCTCCATCGGGCTGTCGTTCATCAGCTCGAGCATCCGGTTGCCCTGATACGCGTGCAGCAGCGGGAAGAACGGATTCGTACCCGGCACGCGCAGCGACTTGCCGGCTTCCGACGCGCCGCCGGCGCTGGTGCCTTTCGTTTCGCCGAGCATGAAGAACGCGGCGGCGAGCGGACCTTCGAGCTTCGCGACCGCCGGGATGAGGTTCTCGTTGCGATTGAGGATCAGAAGGAAGTCGGCCTTCGAGACTTCGCGCGCGTCGGCGGCGCCGGCGATGTCTTCCATGCGAATGACCGCGCGGCCATTCGGCGTGTACGACGTGTCGAAGTAATCGATCTTGCCGTCGTTGTCCTGGGAGACGTTCTCGAGATACGCATGCGGCGAGGCGCATGCGTGATAGATCGTCGGCTCGTCGTTCGGGTTGAGGCCGAACGTCTTCGCGAAGCAGCCGTTTTCGGTCGCGTAGATCTTGCCGCCGGGCATCAGCGCGCAGAAGTCGTCCTGCACCGGCTGCGAGTCATTCTGCTTGGTGAACGTCGTCGTCGTTTTGCCGGTGCCGGAGAGGCCGACGATCAGGCCGACGCGCTTGGTGTTGCCGACCGGAATGACCTTGCAGCCCGCGTGGAGCGCCAGACCGCCGCGCTCGTACACGAGCTTGTTCCACATGCGGAGGCCGCCCTTCTTCGACTCGCCGAAGTAATCGGAGTTGAAGACGCGCGTCGTGTAGTTCTGCAGATCGACCGCGATCAGACGATCGTCGGGATAGCCGTCCGCCTTCAGATTCGGCGTGTAGATGACCGTGAGCTCCGGCTCGAACGCGTCGAGCTCCTCGCGCGTGGCGGGGTAATAGAGGATGTCCTGCATCGCGGCGATGTTCGCGTTCGCCTTCTCGATGATGAGGCGCGCGGCGACGCGATACTCCGGATCGTTGCCGATGTAGCCTTCGATCACGAGCATGTCGCTGTTGGCGATGTAGTCGTCCTGAAGCTTCGCGATGCGAGCGTACTCGTCCCGGGTGATGGTCTGGTCGGAGTGCTGCTCCGGCGTGTCGGTGGCGATGAAGGTGGAGAGCTTCGAGCGCGAGACCACGCGCGTGGCGACGTTGAGATTGCCGAACTCGGTCGGCCGCGCGTTCGGCATCTCGGAGGCGAACTGGCGCAACTGTTCGGGGCTGGGATTCCAGACGACGGACTTCGGTGCAACCGGCAGCGTCTTCTCACGCTTTCCGGCCGGGCGCGTTGAACGCACCGGAGTCGTATTGGCGGTCACCATTTCGGTCATGTAGAGGTCCTCAATCGAGTTGAAGTTGGAGCTTTGGGAAGAAATCTGACGCAAGGATTGCGCCGTGCTGCCGGAGGCGCGCGATTCTACAGCAAAATGCACGCGATGCCGATTCGCCTCACCCTCCATCGCGTCGCTCGCGCGCTCGAGCGCCGGCTCGATTCGCGGCGCCGTACGAGCGTCGCCGGACGCACGATCATCAGCCCTTATCGCGGCTTCGGCCGCGGCCGCGAGATGGTGGTGCGCGGCCGCGTGCTCGTCGAAAAAGCGATCTCCGCCGCGAACGCACGCGAGCCGCTCTGGCGCAGTGTCGTCAACACCTATCGCCGCTTCGATTCCGACGAGATCGCAGGCGCGCGCGTCCGCGCCACGTACCGCGATGCGGTGGTCGAGAGCGTCTCGAATGACGAAGGCTTTTTCACCATTCGTCTCGAAACGCGCGAGCTTGCCGAGCATGCGTTGTGGCACCAGGTCGTGCTGCAACTCCCCGACAGCGGCGCCGAGGCGATTGCACATGTGGTGGTGCCCTCTGAGGCGGCGCGGTTCGCGATCATCAGCGACATCGATGACACCGTCCTCGTCACCAACGCCACGAGCCTCCTCGGTGTGGCGCGCTCGGTGATCCGCAATGCCGCGATGCGCATGCCGTTCGAAGGTGTGGCCGATCTCTATCGCGCATTGCATCGCGACGTGAATCCGCTCTTCTACGTCAGCAGCAGTCCGTGGAATCTGTACGAGCTGCTCGACGAGTTCCTGCGCATTCACGAGATTCCGTACGGACCGATGCTGCTGCAGGACTGGGGCATCGACGAGTCGACGTTCATCGTCGGCTCGCACGACGCGCACAAGCTCGCGCAGATTCAGACGCTGCTCGACTTCTATCCGGAGCTGCAGTTCGTGCTCATCGGCGACAGCGGCCAGCGCGATCCAGAGATTTACCTGCGCGTGATTCAGTCGCATCCCGGACGCGTGCTGGCTGCGTTCATCCGTGACGTCACGCCCGACTTGCGCGACCGCGCAGTGGCGAGCATTCTCGAACAGTCAAACGCCGCAGGCGTGGAGATGTTTTATGTGCGCGATTCAGCCGAGGCTCTGACGATCGCGCGGAAGAAGGGATGGGCATGAACGATGTGATTCTCGAAGCGCTGCGCACGCGCATCACCGGTGTGTTTCCGGGACAGGTGCGCGCTGCGATCGAGCCATTGACCGACGAGCAGATCTGGATGCGCCCGAACGAAAAGACGAACTCGATCGGCAATCTCGTGCTGCATCTCTCCGGCTCGATCAACTACTACCTCAATCGCAATCATGGTGGGCTCGAGTTCACGCGCGATCGGGCTCGCGAGTTTGCGGAACGGCGCGCGATTCCGAAGGCGGAGTTGCTGGCGACCTTCGAGGAGATGGTGGCGAATGCGTCGCGCACGTTCGCATCGCTGACGGTCGATCGTCTTGCTGCGCCTTCGCCCGAGCCTTCGATGCATGGGCTCGTGATTGAAGATCTGATCAACGTGCTGGCGCATTTCGCCACGCACGCGGGGCAGATTGTGTGGATTGCAAAGTCGTTCGAAGGCGTGGCGCTCGATGAGGTGTGGATGAAAACCCACCGCGCCTCGCGCGCCTGGAAGGTTTAGGAGTGCGGTGGCAAACCCACCGCTCTCAATGCCGGCGGCACAGCCGCCGGCAGAGCTGCC
>JALYOB010000569.1 GCA_030857085.1 Acidobacteriota bacterium
GTTCTGCTTTGTGCGGCCGCCGCAGCCCGGCTTCTGCTCGTCCGCCATCGCGTCGCGGATCCGCCGATGACCTTTTCCGAAACGTCGCGCTTCGTTCGTCCCACGGCGCGATGGCGGTCCATCCGGTCACGTAGAATCGCTCGCCATGATGACGAGACGAATCCTGGCCATCGTTCTGGCTCTCGTTCCCCTCACGCTTCACGCTCAGATCGACCCCGATCTGCTCGCCGGTATGCGCGCGCGCTCGATCGGCCCCGGCGCGATGAGCGGCCGCGTCGCCGCAATCGACGCGGTCGAATCCGATCCCGACATCGTCTATGTCGGCGCCGCGACCGGCGGACTGTGGAAGTCGACCGACGGCGCATTGAGCTTCACGCCGATCTTCGACGATCAGCCGGTCGCCTCCATCGGCGCCGTCGCGATCAATCAGTCGAGCCCCGACATCGTCTGGGTCGGCACGGGCGAGGGAAATCCGCGCAATTCGATGGGTGTCGGCAACGGCATGTACAAGTCGATGGACGGCGGCCGCACCTGGCAATACCTCGGTCTCGAGAACACCGAACGCATTCACCGCATCGTGCTGCATCCGCGCGATCCGAACGTCGCCTGGGTGGCCGCGTTAGGCCACGCCTGGGGACCGAATCCCGATCGCGGCGTGTTCAAGACCACGGACGGCGGCAAGACGTGGACGAAAGTCCTGTACGTCAATGACCGCAGCGGCGCGGCCGATCTCGTCATCGACCCGACGAATCCCAACAAACTCTTTGCCGCGACCTGGGAGTACCGCCGCTGGCCATGGTTCTTTCATTCCGGCGGCCCCGGCTCCGGGCTGCACGTATCCGTCGACGGCGGCACGACCTGGAAACGCTTCACTGAAGAAGACGGGATGCCGCAGGGCTTTCTCGGACGCATCGGCATCGGCATCGCGCGCTCGAATCCGAGCGTCGTCTACGCGCTGGTCGAAGCAGAGAAAAGCGCCTTGTTGCGTTCCGACGACGGCGGACGGAAATGGACGGCGGTCAATACAGAGACGAATGTCGCCAGCCGGCCTTTTTATTACGCCGACATTCGCGTCGATCCGCGCGATGCGAACCGCGTCTACAACGTCGCCTCGCTGATCTCCGTCTCCAATGACGGCGGACGGACGTTCCGCACGCTGGTGCCGTTCGCGAAAGTGCATCCCGACTATCACGCATTGTGGATCGATCCCAATGACGCAACGCATCTCTATGCCGGAAACGACGGCGGCGTTGCGGAAAGTGAAAATCGAGGCGACAGCTGGCGTTTCGTCGCCACGCTCCCCCTCGGCCAGTTCTATCACGTCGCCGTCGACAATGAAGTTCCTTACAACGTCTACGGCGGCATGCAGGACAACGGCTCGTGGCGCGGCCCGAGCACGACCTGGGAGACGGCCGGCATTCGCAACTGGGACTGGCAGGAAGTCGGCTTTGGCGACGGCTTCGGCACTGTGCCCATCCCAACCGATCCAATGACCGGCTATGCGATGAGCCAGGAAGGCTACATCGTCCGCTGGAATCTGCGCACCGGCGAACGCAAAGACATTCGTCCCGCTCCGACGGACAATGGCGTGGCCAATACATCTTCCGGCAATCTCCGCTTCAATTGGAACGCCGCCATTGCACTCGACCCGTTCGATCCGAACGGCGTCTACTTCGGCAGTCAGTTCGTGCACAAGTCGACGAATCGCGGCGACTCCTGGACCGCCATCAGTCCGGACCTCACCACCAATCGACGCGAATGGCAGAATCAGTCGAAGAGCGGCGGCCTGACGCCCGACGTCACGGCCGCAGAAAACTTCACCACCATCATTGCGCTCGCGCCGAGTCCTGTGGAGCGCGGCGTGATCTGGGCCGGGACTGACGACGGCCGCGTGCACGTCACGCGCGACGGCGGTGCGAACTGGACCAGCGTCGAGTCGAACATCAAAGGCGTTCCCGTCAATACGTGGGTGCCGGAGATCAAAGCCTCGCGCACAGACGCCGGCACGGCGTTCATTGTGCTCGACAATCACCGCCGCTCCGACCTCACCCCCTACGTCTATCGCACGACCGATTTCGGGAAAACGTGGACGTCGCTGGTGACAAAGGATCTGCGCGGTTACGCATTGTCCATTGAACAGGATCCGGTCAATCCGAACCTCCTGTTCCTCGGCACCGAATTCGGATTGTGGGTTTCACCGGACGCCGGGAAATCGTGGATGAAGTGGACGCACGGATTTCCCACTGTCTCAGTCATGGGACTGGCGGTGCATCCGCGCGAGAACGATCTCATCATCGCCACGCACGGCCGCGCCGGATACGTTCTCGATGACATCCGCCCGCTGCGCACGCTCAGTGTGGCCACAATGGCCGAGCCGCTGCATTTCTTCACGGTTCCCGACGCACAGTCATACACCACCCGCCAGAAAGAAGGCTCCCGCTTCCTCGGCGACGCCGAATTCCGCGGTGAAAATCGTCCTTATGGCGCGCTTCTCACCTACTCATTGAGCGGCGCCGGCCTTCCCCACCCGCGCGAAGAGAAGGAAAGAGAACGCAAAGCAAAAGAGCGCGACGCTTCAGCGAAACAGGCGTTCGCCGAAACCGGCGTGCCGCCGCAGACCGAAGACGTGCCGAAGGAACCCGAAGCACAGAAGCTGAAGAAAGACGCCAAAGCGGCCGAAACGAAACCGGCCGACGACGGGAAGCCTCCGGTGGTCGAAATCGAAGTGAGCGATGCGAGCGGCAAGGTCATTCGCAAAATGAAAGGACCGGCCAAACTCGGCATCAATCGCACCTCGTGGGATCTGACGCGCGATCCGTTCAAACAGCCGAAGAGCGGCAATGAAGGGGAGAACGAATTCGGCGGCGGCAGCGGTCCGGAAGTCCTCCCCGGCGTCTATACCGTGACCCTGCGCTTCCGCGGCAATGAAGCGAAACAGACGGTGCGCGTCGCCGCCGATCCGCGCGAAGCGTACACAATGGAACAGCGTCAGGCGAAATATGACGCCGTTCTGCGCGCCGGCCGCCTCCAGGAAACCGTCACCACCGCATTGGAACGCATCCAGAAAACACGCACCGACATCGACGCAGCCACGGCAAAACTGAAAAAAGACGACGACGATCAGCCCGCCGCCGCGAAAAAGGAACCGGATCCGCTCGCGAAATCGGCAGGCGCGCTCAAAGAGAAACTCGACGCCATGGAGCGCCGCCTCCGCACGCCGCCCAACACCAAAGGCATCGTCGCAGACACCGATCTCTGGGCAAAAATCACCTATCCCCTCTATGCCATGCAGTCGTCGTGGG
>JALYOB010000570.1 GCA_030857085.1 Acidobacteriota bacterium
CTCCTAAACGAAAACGGCAGCCCGACGGGCTGCCGTTTTCTCACCGCGCGTTTCCGCGCTTACTTGCCGGCCGAGCGGCGGCGGCCGGTGGACGGCGCCGGGGACTCGGTCGAGCTGGAGTTCCATGCGAGTTCGAGAGTGCTCGTTGCGGCCGACTTGTTGCCGGCGGCGTCGATGGCGATGATCTGGTAGCGGTAGATCGTCGCCTTCGCCATGGCGTTGTCGGTCCAGGAGGTCGTCGTGATCGTGCCCATCGTCACGCCGTTGCGGATGATGACGTAGCCGGTGACGCCCACGTTGTCGGTGGCGGCATCCCAGCCGAGAGTCACGCCGCTCGCGCTGCCGCCGATCGTGCGGAGGTTGCCCGGGGTGAGCGGCGCTTCGAGGTCGGCCGCGGCGACGGTCGCGCCGAGCTGGTGCGCGCCGAGGTCGAGGGGAAGCGTGCGGCTGTTGCCGAAGTAGTCGGTGGAGACGGTGAGGTCGGCGCCGCGAGCCGAGGCGGCCGAGCCGGTGGTGATCTTGTAGTCGCCTGCGCGGAAGCCGCCGCCGTTCACGAAGCGGGGGTCGCCGTAGCTGTCGGTCGCGCTCGCAGCGATGCCGGTCGGCGCGCCGCCGTACCAGAGGTTGCTCGCGAACGTGACGCCGGCGCCTGCGACCGTCGCGACGCCGTTGCCGACCTGGTAGAAGACGTTGTTCTTCACGAAGCTGTTCGTGTGGTTGTCGAGCTCGATGTTCACCAGCGCGTCGGTCGCCTTGTAGAACGTGTTGTTCGCAACGGTGACGTTCTTCAGACCGCCGCCCGCTTCGAACTTGCCGTAGTAGAAGCCCCAGCGGCAGTTGATGACGATGTTGTTGGTGATGGTGATGTCGCTCGAGGGCATCGGCGAGGAGACGAACTCATTGGCGATGCCGATGCCGGGCGCCGGCTTGCCGAGGCGGTAGAAGCGCGTGTCGCCGGTGTTGTAGAGGAGATTCTTCGAGACGGTCATGTTCTGGCCGTTGTCGATGTAGATGTAGCCGCTGTAGTTGTCCGAGATCTCGTTGCCGGAGATCGTGACGTTCGAGCTCATGCCCGAGCCCATGCCTTCGCCGTAGTTGCGATAGACGCGGTTGCCGGTGATCGCGCCGCGCGTCGTCTGCGAGAGCGTGACCGCGCCGGCCCAGCCGCCGTCGACCATGGTGAGGTTCTGGTTCTCGAGCGCGTTGTCGTGCACGTCGTTGTTCTCGATGTAGATGTCGGCGCTGATGCCGACCGTCGAGGCGCCGACGTAGACCGCGTTGCGGACGTTGTGGTGGATGTGGTTGTTGCGCGCGTGGATGTTCTTGCACGCGTAGATGTTCAGACCGATGCGGGTCGAGTTGCGGATCTCGAAGCCGGCCACGTCGACGTATTCGGCCTTGTAGAGGTTGAACAGGTCGGTGGCGGCGGCGGTGCCGGTGCCGTCGATGATCGCGGTCTCACCGGGGTAGGACTGGAAGGTGATGCGCGCCGTGGCGGTGCCTTTGGCCATGATGCCGGCGCCCGTGCCGTAGTAAACGCCGCCGCGGACGTTGACGACGTCGCCGGGGAGCGCGACCGACGAGGCTTTCTTGATCGTCGCGAAGGGAGCGGCGAGCGAGCCATCGCTGGCATCATTTCCGCTAGTTGCGACGTACAGGTCCCGGGCGCTCGCCGTACCGGCGAAGAGGACCGTGGCAAAAGCTGCGACTGCGCTGACAACCAGTTTCTGAATCCGCATTTTCGGGCTCTCCGGCGCGGTCACTTCTATTCGCCGGAACGCCCTGAAAAATGCTCATTTCAGGACTGAGTCAAAGCAGGAGCGGGAACAGCAACATCGACTACATCCGCTACGGCTTCGATCACGTTCGGCAGCCCAGCCGTCTGGAGTTCAGACCCGTTAGCTTTGCGTCCCCCCGTCGCCGAGGGTTTGCCTTTGTCGTGCGACCGCTTCTTAATTGTTATTCGGCGTAACACCTGTAGCCGCCGATTATTTCGTTCGTCCCGCTAAGTCATTGAAGCGGATGAGGCTGCCCGCCAACCGCGCGACGAACTCAGTGCGTCAAATAATACACGAAGAGTTATTTGTGCGTGTGACCAAAGTCACGCTTGCGGCGCATCGGCCAGGGCAGGGGTGACGGGGCGGGGGCGCGGCGCCGCGAGGGAGAACGGCTTCTCGACCAGCACGAAGAGAAGCGTCGAGGTGACCAGCGTCGCGAAAAAGACCGGCGGCATGGCCAGCCAGTAGAGGGTGGGATTCGCGTTCGGAAGCAGTTTGCCGAGGACCATCGCCGCTGCGTTGATGGTCAGGGCATGGATCAGATAGTACGAATAACTCATGTTCCCCAGCCATCGCAGCGGGGTCCAGGAGAACGCGTGGTAGAGCGGACCGCTGGCCCGGAAGCAGGCGAAGATGAGCGGGGCGAAGGCCAGGTACGAGACGATGATGCGGGCCAGATCGCCGTTGCCTGCGCGGTCGACGTAGCCGATGGCCGCGAAGGCGATGAGGGTCGTGGCGATGATCGTCCACTCGGCGCCCTTCGAGATGCGCGGCCAGAGATTGAGCGAATGGACCGCGTCGTAGAGCAGGATGCCGGCGATGAACATCAGCATCCGCGGCGCTTTCGGGGCGAGCAGGTACCACGACGCGACGAAGGCTACCGAGACGACGCCGAAGAAGATCATCCGCTGCTTTGCCGGCCAGCGGCGGATGCCGAGGGCCATGACGAGGAGCGGAAGGGCGAGGTAGTAGAAGAACTCGTAACTGAGCGACCAGGCCACGCTGACGATGGCTTTGATGGGGAAGATGCCCGGCAGGAGAAGGAGATTCTCGAGGACGTAGATGCCCGCGTCGATCGGATTCGCCGGCAGTTTGCTCTGCGAGGGGAAGACGAACGAGAGCGCGAGATACATCGCGAAGACGGCCAGAAACGCAGGGTAGATGCGCTGGATGCGCCGCCCCATGAACTTCGAGTAGTCGAGCGACGGCTTGAGCACCGCGCCGTAAATGAGGTAGCCGCTGAGGACGAAGAAGAGGTCGACCCCGGAGTGCCCGATCGTCCAGAGAAACTGCGTCACCGCCTCGGTGGCTGTGCCGTGGCCCGCCCACGCGCCGAACGAGGCGCGATAGTGGACGAGAAACACGAGCGCGACCGCGACCCCGCGCGCCCCCTCCATCGTGAGGAGCCGCTTCGCATGACCGCCTTCGATTTCGTAAATCCCGCCGAGCCGTGCGGCAAAGAGGTTCCGGAGGGGGGGCATTGGGGCGGGGAAATGCGAGGGGTGTGCCGGTGCGCGCGGCGC
>JALYOB010000140.1 GCA_030857085.1 Acidobacteriota bacterium
CCGTTCCGGAGGTAATACGCGCCGACTTCCGCGAGCCACTTCGCGTCGTTCGGCTCCATCTTCATCGCCTTGTCGAACGTCTCCTGCGCTTTGTTCCACTCACCGGCTTCGCGATACACGCGCGCGATGCGGAACCAGTCGCTCGACTCCGGCTTCTTCGCCGTCACTTCATCAAAGATCGCCTGCCCCTCGGCCTTCATGCCGCCGAGGTAGTAGACGCGGCCGACGCCGATGCGCTCCCAGCTTCCCTTGCCGGCCTGCTTTTTCGCCAGTTCGAGCAGCGCCTGCCCCGCTTCCTTCTTCGACTTCGCGTTGCGGTACATCGACGCGTCGATTCCTTTTTTTGCGGCGAATGCGCCGACGGCGAGGCCGAACATGAACACGATGGACATCAGCACTGCGGACTTTTTCTGCATGGGGGTTCTTCTCTCCTTTTCGAGTCGCGCGA
Organism: Acidobacteriota bacterium; assembly: GCA_030857085.1. Lineage (GTDB taxonomy): Bacteria > Acidobacteriota > Thermoanaerobaculia > Gp7-AA8 > Gp7-AA8 > QHVT01. The sequence continues at coordinate 449 of JALYOB010000140.1, forward strand.
AGAATGCGTGCGACTGCTTACGCGACGCTTACCTGATCGGTTTTCGCGTCATCAACGGTGCCGCGTATTGTGACAGCGTCGTGGCCGAGAGATTCACGCTGAAGCCCCACAGAAACGCGCCGAAGAGATCTTCGAGCGTGCCGATGAATGCGTTGCGGAAGATGATCACGCCCGCGATGACGATGAGGAGTCCGTAGAACGAGTCGCGCGCCGTATTGACGAACGCCAGCTCGTGCTGCAGCTGCTCTTCGGGAGTCGGCGCCGCGCTCTCGAAGGACTCGAACGTCGTCTCGTCTGCCGCGCGGTTTGCGGCCATCGGGAACGCCATCCGATCCATCGATTCGGGACTCATCTTCGTCGCGGCGGCAGGTTTCGGAGGGGCGAGTTTTTCCGCCGCATCGACGGCCGCACGCGCGTTTGCCACCGCCTGCGCCGCCAGCTCCAGCTCGCGCGGAAGATCGAAATCGCGGTGAAGACCGTACGCCGCTTTTTCGAGCGCGTCGATTTCCTTTGCATGGTGCGCCGCATCGTCGCGCGTGCGCAACGCGGCGAGCGCCCGCTGCACGGCGTCGTGCAGTTCACGAATGCCGTACTGACCGATCGTGCGCAGAAGGTTCGTGAGCACGGCCGTCTCGCCGAGCGTCGTCCCGACCTCTTCGAACTTGTGCGGCACCGTGACCGTGTCCGTCTTCGTGGCGAGCTCGGTGAGAATCTCGTCCGTCTGTGTGCCCGGCCACTTTCCGAAGCGGCGCTGCGCGTAGCGGAGTTGCGGCGTCCAGGAAGTCACCGCATCGCGCACGCGTGCGGGCAGCTCTTCCTGAATCTTTGCGAGCTCCGCGAGCGGCTGCGTGATCTGTCCGAGATCGAGCAGCGCCTTCTGCGCGTTCAGCACGTCGAGCGTGCTGCGAACGATCGCGCGCAGTGCGCCGTCCTGCTCCTGCGGACGTCCAACCGCAGCGCGGATTTCGTCGAGCTGCTTGCCGGCTGCGACGCGCATCGTTTCGGACGACGCGACGATGCTCTTCACCTTCTCTTCGACATCTTTCGCCAGCGCCTCGACCGCCGCTTTGTCCATGGTCCGGCTGGTGAAGACGGTGAGCAGACGCTCGCGTTCGCGGCGCAGCTTGTCGCGGATGGCGAGATCGGCGATCACCGCTTCGTAGCCGACGATGCGCGTGCGCAGATGTTCGGCGGTGAGCTTCGCGTTGAGCAGCTCGCCGCGCGCTTCGAGGCCGCGCTTCACGTACTGGCCGAGGACGATGCCGAGGACGATCATCAGAAAGAGCCAGAAGTACGAGAGCCGCGAATGCACGGCGATTTTGTACGCGATCGGTTTTTCCGACACCGTCGGCGCACTGACGGAGATCCGCGCATCCGCATCGCCGACCCACGGCGCAGTGCCGTCGAGCTTCAGCTTCACTTTGTCCTGCGCGCTCGCGCCGAGTTGCGGAAAGGTCGCGTGCAGACGCCCGAGGTTGTTGGTGCTCTTGCTGCGAATGTCGCCGTCGACTTCCGCGGGTACGAACGACACGCCCGCCTTCCCGCCGCCCTCGGCGAGAATCAGGTCGTCCGGTTCGACCACGCTCCACAGAAAGGGCACGCGCACGACGCGGGTGACGCTCAGCGGCGAGATGAACTGCAGCTTGCCGCGATCTTTCACGGCGGCCGCCCGCGTCAATGTGAGGTCGAGATGGACTGGGTCTTTCGCGACCTTCGTTCCGGCATCGACAGGCGACGGCGTGAGCATCACGCTCACCTTGTATGCACCCGCCTCGCGCGCTTCATTCGCATTCGCGCGGACGACCAGCAAGGCATCAGTGCCGCGTTGCTCGACCGAGACCGTGAACGCGCTCGGATTCAACTCGACACCGTCGCGCGTCACCTGCCGCACGCGCGCCGGCGGCAGATGCTCGCCGGCGAACGTCATCGGAATCTCGACCGGTGTTGCGGCGAGAACGCGCGTCGTGCTGCCTTTCCACGTCACGAGCGGCGGCAGCGGCTTCTCATCCTCCGCGGCAGCGACCATCGGACCCACGAAGACACAGAACAACAGCAACGCACAGAGCGCACGACGCATCACGTTTTCCTCTCCCGATGTTGAGAGAGGCATGGTGCCAGAGTTTCCCTAGCGCTGAAATGCGTAGCTCAGTTTCGCAAAGAACTGCCGGTTGCGCGTGAGGAGATCGCCGTCGTCGGCGCGCATCTCGTCGAGATTGCCGCCGCCGACATAGAACACCGTCTGCCAGTTCAGTTTGTACGCGAACAGCAGCTGCGACGAGAGCTGTCCCGAATGCTGGTCGAAGCCGGGGCCGTAGAGCGCGAGATCGCGATTCGTGCGCTGGTTCTGCACGATCGCGCGGATGAACGTGCGCGCGTTGAACGTGTACGTCGTCCGCACGCGCTCGACCTGTGCGGTGAAGAGGCGATCGCCGTCGATGTTGAGCCAGCGCAGTCCGGTCGTGAGACCGATCTGCAGGTGGTTGGTCGGACGCAGCGTCGCGCTCGCGTTCACATTCGCGCCCCGTCCGAGCCGGTCGTTCGCAAAGTCGACTTCCTCGCCGAGCCAGCCGTCGAAGCTGACGAAGCTCACCACGCGGCTGACCGCGAAATTCACGCTGTAGTAGAGGCGATTGCGATCGAAGAGCGTGCCGCCGTTGCTCACCGTGTCGTGCGCGAGCCGCAGCCGCAGGAACGAACGGTGACGGCCATCGGCCCCGAAGCCCGCGGAGACGAGCCGGTACAGCAGATCGCCGTCCTGCGTCTGCTGATACTCGGCCATGGCGAACGTGCGGACGCGGCTGAAGAAGCCTTTCGGACGGAACGTGCGTCCCGCCTCGGTATAGCTGCCGCGCCAGCCCGTCTGCGGGACGAAGCCATTGTCGGCGCGGAAGCCTTTCGCGAAGTCGTTGTAGTTGATGTAGAAATCGTGCTTCGCGGTCGCGTGCTGGAACACGCCGTTGATGCCGTGGCCGGAGAGTTTCTGGCCGTTCCATTCATCGGCGAGATCGGGGCGTTCGGGCGTGCGGGTCTGGCTGTAGAGGAACTGGCCGGTGAGTGTGTTGCTCTCGCCGATGCGCCACTGAAAGTCAGGGCCGAACACGCGATTGTGCGCGCCGCCCTCCGACTCGCGCGTGGTGCCGAGGAAGCTGACGAAGGAGCGATGTGCAAAGTCGCGGCGCACGCGGCCGATGGCGGCGATCGAGGAGAAGTCCTGCGACGCCAGATCGGATCCGAACGCGGACGGGAGAATCACCGAGCCGCCGCCGCGATCCTGCGCCACGAGAAACGTGTATGCGTAGTGGCCGCGTTTGCCGGTCGTGCGTCCGCCCCATCGCGGCGCGGTGAGCGTGCGCGTGTACACGGCCTGAATCGGCGTTGAGAAAAGCTCGATGCCTTCGAGGAAAAACGGCCGCTTTTCGGGGATGAAGATGGCGAAGCGCTCGTTGGTCGAGATCACCGCCACGTCCGATTCCACCTGCGAGAAGTCGGGATTGATCGTCGCGTCGACGGCCATGTCGGCGGTTGGATTCCACTTCAGATCGAGACCGCCGTCGGCGCCGACCTGGTGATTCACGAAACGGCTGCCGAGGTCGGAGAGCGGCTCGCCGAGCTGCTGTGCGGTGACGTAGGGCGCGACGACCATGTGATCGCCCGCGGGGAGGTCGTGCAGGCCGGTGATCTTGCCGTAGTTGCAGACGAAGCAGTTCGAATTGCGCGGCAGTTTCTCGGTGAAGATCTGATAGCGGCGGTCGCGCGGATAGTTGCGATAGAGGATGAGGCCCCAGCGCTCCGGATTCGAGCCTTCATACCGGAGTGACGAAAACGGGATGCGCGCCTCCGCCGTCCAGCCGCGTTCATGCACTTTCGCGGCGGAGTCCCAGAAGAAATCGGGAGAGTTGTCTTCGCCCGAGCCGGCGTCGTCGGTGACTGCGTCGTACTGCACGCCGCGCGCGGTCATGAGGAAGAGGTAGCCGGTCTTGCCGTCGTTGCGTGTGTCGAGGATGACGCCCGCGTAGTCATCGGTGTTGCCGCTGATCTGATCGTGATCGGCATACGGCGCGATGATCTCTTTCGGATTCGGATCCTCGGCCTCGATGCCGATGTAGAGGAAGCGGCTGTCGTACGTGACGTAGCCGGTCGTCTTCACGCGCGGCGGGATGTTGTCGCCGGGATTCGTCTCGTACCAGGTCTCGTATTTGGTTGCGTGCTGCCACGCCGGATCCGAGAGCACACCGTCGACGGTAATGGACGAATCGGCGCGAGCGATCGTGACCGGCTCGGCGGCAAACGTGTGTTGTGCGGCCAGAAGAACGAGAACTCCTCCCAGCGCCCCGAGAGCGAACCGCTTCATTGAGCATCCTCCGTACTGTCGACTATCTGGTACGAAGTGGTTCGTAAAAGGTTAGGAAAGGTTGCGGCGGTGTGAAAGAAATGTAGCGGGGTTGAAGTAGCGAGTGGCGAGTGGCGCGTTGCCAGGGCGGTGTCGCCTGGGCGATAGGGGTTGCGCGATCGCGCGACGCGCGATGAAACGAAAACGGCGGGCTCTCGCCCGCCGTTTTCGTTCAGCACGCAGACTCGATGATGACGAGCTGCGGCATGCTTCTCATGTGTTTCTCGTGGTGTTTGTTGCGCCAATGGACGATGCGGCCGAGGAGACCGATCGCGAAGCCGGAGCCCGCGGCGATTCCTGCCCACTTCATCGGATTGACTTTCATGTCGGTCTGCATGTCGCTCCAGCCGGTGCGTACGCGCGTGTCGGTTTCGTCCATCGTGCGGTGCATCGTGCTTTTTGCGGTGGTCATGGACCGTTCGATGGTGTCTCGAGCGGTCATCATGGAGCGCTGCAGTGAGCTCTTCATGACGGCGGTTTTCTGATCGACCATGTACTGCACATCGTGGATCTTCGGACCAAGCTGCGAGCGCCAGGTCTCGAGCTTGTTCATCAGGTTCGATTTCATGGATGTGGAGCGCCCCGGCGTGTCGATGATGGTGACTTCGACATGCGTCGGAACGTGAAACGTCGCCGCCTCTACCTCAGAGCCACTGGGCATGGAGAGATTCGAGCCGGTCAACCATTCACGATTGTTATTCATGCGTCCTCCTTGCGCTTCTATTCTGCGAGGGATGTGCCAGTGTGGTGCTGCGTAAGCTCTGCCGTATCAGTCGTTTATCGCTTCGTGGCGTGGAGTTGAAAATTGAAAATTGAAAATTGAAAAAGCGCCTGTTCGCGACGCACCGTTTTCAATTTTCAATTTTCAATTTTCAATTTTCAATTCGCCCCAGCGACAACCTTGACGATCACCACACACTCCCCTATCCTCCCCCCGTTCCCACCGGCCGCGCCGTTCCTGCGCGCACAGCCGCTTTGTCTCTGCATCACGACAGAGACATGCACAAGCAAATCGCAATCATCCTCGCCACGTTTTTTCTGAGCATTCGCGCGCACGCCGGAATGGTGCGCGTCGTCACGGTCGAAAACGGCAACACCATCACCGTGGAACGGGAGGGCGTGCGCAGCAGCGTGACGCTCGCCGGCATCACCATCACCGACGAAGCGGCGGCAAAGTCGCTGCTCGAATGGACCATCACCGCAACGTGGGTGATGGCCGAGCCGGTGCGCGGCGGCGCATTCATCTACCGCTCGCCCGACGCGCTGTTTCTCAATCGCGAGCTGGTGACGCGCGGCTTCGCGCGCGCCACCATGCACGGCATCGAGCCGGAGTCGCACGTACCGGTCACCTACCTCGGCACGCTGAATCTTCCGGCGCCGCCGCTGGTCACACCGCCGCGCGCTAGAACTGCACCGGAGCCGCCACGCGGAAGCGGCAGCGCGACGCGTCGCCGTTCGCAAGCTTCACCGTCACCGCGAGCTCGATCTCGGCGGTGAACGTCTGCCCCGGCCGCATCATCTGATTCTGCATGTCGCGATCGACGATGCGCACGTTCATCGGAATCTCGAACGTCGCCTCTTCGCCTTCGGCAATGTCGCGATTCACCTGCTTCGTTCCGCCGGTGAATTCGAAACGCGACTGCTGGCTCGCAGACTGCGGATCGGCGCGCACACTGGCGACGGTGATGTCCGCATCGGAGTTGTTCGCGACCTGCACGAGCAGCGTGAGACGCCCGCCGGTGACGGCCGAACCGGGATCCTGGAAGCCGGCGTCGATGCCGATCGGATCGCCCGGAGCGCATGTGCTGATCTGGTTGTTCTGGAAGCCGTCGCTGGACGCGCAGGCGGAGAGAAGGAGGAAGAGCGCGGAGACGATCGCGATCGTTTTCATATCTGGGAGGAGCGTCCACAGACGCGAAGAACCGTCAGCGCGCCGACGACGCGCTCATCATGCTCGAACAGTTGCAGCTCGGCGCCGTCGCGAATCATCGCGGCGGCGTCGCTCTCGAGCTCGAGCATCACCCGCGCGGCATCGCCCGGCGCGAGGAGCGGCGGCCCTTCGAAAAGACGCGCGCGGCTGAGCTGCCCATCGAGCCGCGTGAACGGCCGGTACGACCCCTCACGAGGAGCAACCGGCGCCGTCCTGCCGCCGGCATCGGGCGGGAACATGACGAGGAGGGCTTCGATGTAGATGGACATGGGTTGTGGAAACGTTGTCGGTTGCTGGTTGTCGGTTATCGGTTCGCGTTGCTCCGCTTCCTGACCGACAACTGACAACCGACAACCGACAACGGCTTCATCCATGCTACACCCGCGTTGCTCGTTCGAGCCGGGCGAGGCGTTCGTAGGCTTCGCGTGCGCTCGTGCCGCACATGTCGGCGGTCGGGCGCAGGCTCGCACAGACGGCGGGGCGTTCGGGCGATCCGAAGATGGCGCAGCGGAGATCGTGCGTCAGTTGCACGCATCGCACGCCGGCTGGTTTGCCGTCCGGCATCCCCGGAATCGGAGACGAGATCGACGGCGCGGTGCAGCACGCGCCGCAGCCGCTGCGGCATTCGATCAGCGCATCCATGCGAGGAGAAACGCAATCGCCCAGAAGCTCATTGCCGTGCCGATCGCAATGCGCGGCTCGCGCAGACGCGGCACGAAGTGATCGAGCCAGTCGCCGAAGCGCGAATGCGGCGCGATGATGAACGCCACCGCGAGCACACCAGCGAGACCGATCGGAATGATGAGCAGCGCGGCGACGATGCGCGTGGCGAGCTCCGTCGCGATGACCATCCCGCCCCCGATACAAAGCGCCGCCGCGGCCGCAAACACGATCGCGATCATCACCCGCATCGGCACCGACGCCTGCCCGACACTCAGCGGCAATCCAGCGCTGCGCCTCATTGCAAAGAGAAGGACAGGCGCACGTGAATTGCACCTTGGCGGTGGGGGGCGGGTTGTCCGTTGTCCGTTGTCCGTTGGGTTGTCGGTTGCTGGTTGTCGGTTGTCGGTCAAATGCAGCGAAGCACCGACAACCGAAAACCGACAACCGACAACCAATCACGGACGACCTCCTCCCCCACCAACGAAAGGAGACCACCATGCCCAATCGATACGACCGCGACTACGACGAGCGGAGCCGCGGCGAATTCTCCGGAGGGCCGCTCGATCGCGGCGGCCTCGGCGGCTACTACGCGCGCGATCCGCACCGCGGCGGCTTCGGCGACGACTACGCCCGCGACGGCGGCTGGAGCGGCGGCGGCGATGCGCAGCAATACGCGCGCGAGGCGTACGCGCCCCGCCCGAGCTATCGCGGCCGCGGCCCGAAGAACTGGCGCCCGAGCGACGAGCGCATCCGCGACACCGTGAACGAGCTTCTCACCGACCACGACGGCATCGACGCGACCGACGTCGAAGTGACGGTCGAAAACGGCGAAGTCACGCTCAACGGGATGGTCGGCAGCCGCTGGGAAAAACGCCTCGCCGACGACATCGCCCACTCCGTCCGCGGCGTCAACGACGTGCACAACCGGCTGAGGATTGCGGAGAGGGAAGCGCAGGTGGGGAAAGCGAGCGAGTAGTTGCGCATCGCGCATGCGCGCGATGCGGGTGTCAGGTGTCGGGTGTCTGGGCTGCGTCGCCTGGGCGAAAGCAACGCACGCGCAGCGGTTGACGGCGCGGTCGCGAAGTGATCGCTCAGGCGAAAAAGCCCAGATACCTGACACCCGACACCCGCGCGCGCAGCGCGCTACCGCATCACCCGAAACAGCCGATTCTTCCCATACTTCTCCCCTCCCCGCATGAAGCTCTGTTCGCCGAACAGAATCTCCGTCCCGGTGGCCACGACCACGGTCGAGGCGCGGGTGCCGTAGCGCTCTCCTTTGAGGAACACTTCGCTCTGCACGGACTCGGTGCCGCGCGATTGTTCGAGGAACTGCATCAGCACGAGAATCACCGACTCCGGGTCGGGCATGCGCAGCGCGAGCTTCATCTCCTCCGCTGCCGCCGTGACTTTCGGCCACGATTCTCCGGCCGGTGCGTTGCTCACTGCGTGAATGCCATCCTCGGCCACGCGATGCGTTTCGGGAGTGACGTACACGAGCTCGCCGCCGGCCTCGCCGGCAAAGAGGTGAAAGCCGGAGTACTCGTGCGCATTCGACGCGATCCAGTTCGCATACGACTGCGGCTGCGACTCTCCCATCACGAAGTCGCGCACCAGAGCGCCGCGCGAACGCGGCTTGCGCTCCGCGCCGTGAAGA